>JAITMJ010000155.1 GCA_031277475.1 Flavobacteriaceae bacterium | reverse complement strand
TGGAAGCAGCCGTGAACTTTCCGCCATGACACGCAGTGAAGAACCAATATATTTTGGAACATCGGTAAAAGTGGATGATATAGAAGACGGCATTTTGATTGTTTCGAAAATATAGTTTTCTAATACCCGAAATCACTTAGAGCTCCTGAAAAAATTTCATTGTATTGTACTACAATAATAGTTCCGGAGAAACAACGAAACATATCTTCAATTATTTGATAATCAATTGCTTATATTCTTTATTGAGAGACGGCACTAAAATTTTGGTTGTTGTCGGTCGTTTTTAGTCGGAATTCGTTTCAAAATTGGATTCGGGATAAAATTCATTATCAAAAAGCAACCTTTCCCCGAATTTTTTTTCGGCAAAAATTCCATCGTCAAAAACGTGATTTCCATTCACGAAAGTGTGTTTTATTTTGGAGTGAAATTCGGTGTTTTCCAGCGGACTCCAGCCGCATTTGTATAAAATATTTTCTTTAGAAACCGTGTATTTTTCGTCTAAATTCACCAAAACCAAATCGGCTTTATAATTTTCTCGGATGAAACCTCGATTTTTAATTCTGAACAAAATCGCCGGATTGTGAGCCATTTTTTCCACGATTTTTTCTAATGAAATTTTTCCGTTTCGGTAATGCTCTAACATCACGTTTAAAGAATGTTGAACCATCGGTGCTCCGGACGGACATTGGGTATAAACATTTTGTTTTTCCGAAAAAGTATGCGGCGCGTGGTCGGTGGCGATTACGTCTATTCTATTGTCAATCAATGCTTTCCAAAGTTCGGTTTTGTCTTTTTCGGTTTTTATCGCCGGATTCCATTTTATTAAATTTCCTTTTGTTTCATAATCTTCATCGGTAAAAGTGAGGTGATGAACGCAAACTTCAGCAGTAATTTTTTTGTCTTTTAGCGGAATTTTATTGGTAAAAAGTTCGGTTTCTTTTGCTGTGGAAAGATGAAAAACGTGCAATCTCGCACCGGTTTTTTCGGCGAGTTCCACCGCTTTTGACGATGAAAGATAGCAGGCTTCCGCACTTCGGATTGCAGGATGAAATTTCACGGGAATATTTTCGCCGAATTCTTTTTTAAAATGTTCGGTGTTTGCTTTGATGGTGGCTTCGTCTTCGCAATGAACGGCGATCAGCATTTTTGTTTTGCTGAAAATATGTTCCAAAGTTTCGGGATTGTCCACCAGCATATTTCCTGTGGACGAGCCGAGAAAAAGTTTGATTCCGGGTACATTTTCGGGATTGGTTTTCAGGATTTCATCGTGGTTGTCGTTGGTTCCGCCCATCATAAAACCATAATTTGCAAAAGATTTTTCGGAAGCGATTTTGTATTTTTCCTCCAAAAGTTCTTGGGTTACGGCATTTGGAACGGTGTTCGGCTGGTCGAGAAAACTTGTGATTCCACCGGCGATTGCGGCTTTGCTTTCGGATTCGATGTCGCCTTTTTGCGTAAGTCCGGGTTCGCGAAAATGCACTTGATCGTCAATAATTCCGGGCAAAAGAAACATTCCGGAAGCGTCAATAATTTTATCCGCATTTTCTTCGAGAATGTGTTTTGAGATTTTGGAAATCAAGTCGTTTTCTATCAGCAAATCGCTTTTAAAAATTTGATTTTCATTGATAATTTTTGCGTTTTTTATAAGGATTTTCATCAGGATTATTGTGGTCTGTTGATGTCAATTAAAATAATTTTTTGACGAAAATAGGCTATTTTTTCACTTTTTCATCACTTTAAAAGAACCCACATCTCCGTTTTCTTTATGCAAATTGATAAAGTAGATTCCCGGTTTCAAATCCGAAAGATTGAGTTCGGGAGCGGCAGGTATTGATTTTATGGTTCTGCCGGAAACGTCGGACAGAGTTATGGATTTTATGCCTTTGATGTCGGAAATATTAATGATGTTCGTAAAAGGATTAGGATAGATGTGGACACTTTCTTTGAATATATCTGAAACGCCCAAAGGTTCGGGTTCGAGTTTTACAATCCAGAAATCAAAATCGCCGTTATTATCTGAAACGTCTCCATTGTTGGAAAATGAACATCCTGCCGCCACAAAACCACCATCTGTAGTTTGCTGAATGGAAGCAGTAACATCACTATCTGATCCGCCTAAGTTTTTTTGCCACTGCAAAGTTCCGGTATTGTCCAATCTCACCACCCAAAAATCCCAACTGCCGTGATTTCCCGAAACATCGCCGTTATTGGAAAATGAGTGTCCAAGTACAATAAAACCGCTGTCTGTAGTTTGCTGAACGGAATGAGCCTGATCAATGTCCGATCCGCCCAACGTTTTTTGCCATTCCAAACCGCCGGATGTATCTAATTTTACGACCCAAAAATCATCGAAACCGTGGTTTCCCGAAACATCATCATCGTTGGATTGTGTATGTCCTGTTACGATGTAGCCGCCGTCCGCAGTTTGCTGAATGGATCGAGCAATATCCTGTTGCGTACCACCCAATGCTTTTTGCCATATCAAAGCACCGCCGCTGTCTAATCTTACCACCCAAAAATCATTAATGCCATGATTCCCCGTTACGTCTCCGGTGTTGATGGAAACTGTGTGTCCTGCCGCGATATAACCTCCATCTGCGGTTTGCCGAACAGAATAAGCCTCATCAATAAACGATCCTCCTAATGCTTTTTGCCATTGAAAATTTCCCGAACCATCTAATTTTACGATCCAAAAATCTGCTTGCCCGTGATTACCCGAAACATCTCCGTTGTTGGAATTTGTATATCCGGCGACAATATACCCGCCGTCCGTGGTTTCTTGAACAGAATTGGCTCTGTCGTCCGCCGTTCCGCCGAGGGTTTTTTGCCACTCCAAATTTCCCGAACCGTCCAATTTCACCACCCAAAAATCTGATAGCCCGTGATTTCCCGAAACGTCTCCGTTGTTGGATCTGGTATATCCTGCCACAATGTATCCGCCGTCAGTAGTTTGTTCAATGGAATTGGCTCTGTCTTCTGCGGTTCCGCCTAATGCTTTTTTCCAATCCAAATTGCCGTTCGCATCTAATTTTACCACCCAAAAATCAGCATTACCTTGATTTCCCGAAACATCGCCATCATTAGAAAATGTGAATCCTGCTGCAATATAACCGCCATCCGTGGTTTGCTGAACAGAATTTGCTCTATCTTCTCCCGAACCTCCCCAATTTTTTTCCCATTGTATTGCAGGTTCTTGGGCTGTTATCATATTACATATCAATAAAAAGACTGTTATGAAGAATAGTTTTCTATTCATAATTTTTCTTTTAAACCTTACAAATATAGATAAACTTTATTTAAACCAATGAAACTTAATGCATAAAAACATAGCGAATAAAAATCAAAAAAATATCAAATCGCAAAGAATTTTATATATTTGCAGCATCTTAAACAAATTAAAATCGAATACTATGTCAGACATTGCATCAAGAGTAAGAGCTATCATTGCCGATAAGCTTGACGTTGAAGAAACAGAAGTAACTCCGGAAGCCAGCTTCACAAACGATTTGGGAGCGGATTCTTTGGATACCGTAGAATTAATCATGGAATTTGAAAAAGAATTCAATATTCAGATCCCGGATGATCAGGCAGAAAAAATTACTACTGTCGGACACGCTATCGCTTACATCGAAGAGGTAGTAAACAAATAATATTCTTCAATTTGCAAGAAAACTAAATCTATGGAATTAAAAAGAGTAGTTGTAACAGGTTTCGGAGCCATAACGCCTATTGGCAACAATGCCAAGGAATACTGGGAAAACCTTCTAAAAGGAACGAGCGGAGCCGCTCCAATTACTCTTTTTGATGCCGCAAACTTCAAAACAAAATTCGCCTGCGAAGTCAAAAACTTCGATCCTTTGGCACATTTCGACAAGAAAGAAGCCAAAAAAATGGACCGAAATACGCAACTCGGAATCGTAGCCGCAAAAGAAGCGGTGGAACATTCCGGAATATTGAACCATGATTTGGACAAAAAAAGAGTCGGCGTAATTTGGGGCTCCGGAATCGGCGGATTGGAAACTTTTGAAATCGAAGTGCTCGGCTGGGCACAAACAGACATTCCGAGATTTAATCCGTTTTTTATTCCTAAAATGATTGCCGACATCACACCGGGACACATCTCGATGGAATACGGTTTTCACGGTCCGAATTATACCACCGTTTCTGCGTGTGCATCTTCCGCCAACGCCATTATCGACTCCAAAATGTTGATACAGTTGGGAAAAGCAGACGTCATTGTTTGCGGCGGTTCGGAAGCAGCGGTTACGGCAAGCGGAATCGGCGGTTTCAATGCGATGATGGCACTTTCCACAAGGAACGACGACCCGAAAACCGCATCGAGACCTTTCGATAAAGACCGAGACGGATTTGTTTTGGGCGAAGGTGCCGGCTGCATAATTTTAGAAGAATATGAACACGCTGTGAAAAGAGGTGCCACCATTTTTGCAGAACTGAAAGGCGGAGGAATGAGTGCCGATGCGCATCACATGACGGCTCCGCATCCCGAAGGTTTGGGCGCATTTTTGGTAATGCAAAATTGTTTGGAGGATGCCGAACTTTCCACAAACGATATCGACCACATCAATATGCACGGAACTTCCACGCCGCTCGGAGATATTGCGGAATCCAACGCGATTTCAAAACTTTTGGGCGACCACGCTTACGATATTCAACTCAATTCCACGAAATCCATGACCGGTCATCTCTTGGGAGCCGCCGGCGTGATTGAGGCTATCGCTTCCATCGGAACCATCGTAAACGGAATTGTTCCGCCAACCATCAATCATTTTACGGACGATGAAAACATTGATCCGCGCCTCAATTTCACGTTTCACAAAGCGGTGGAAAAAGAGGTGAATGTGGCGATGAGCAATACTTTCGGTTTCGGCGGACACAACGCCTGCGTGCTGTTCAAAAAAATTTAAAATCTTTGTATGGAGTTCCGGAAATATTTTTCTAAATTCCTTCAAAAAAGAAAAAAACTCACCGAACAGGAATCCCGTCTGTGTTCCGAACTTTCTGCGATTATCGGTTTCAATGTTCAAAATATCGACATCTACAAGGAAGCCTTTTCATTAAAAAAATACAAAAGCAAAAACTACGAAAGATTGGAATTTCTGGGCGATACCGTTTTGGGAACCATCATTTCGAGCCATCTTTTTTCAATATATCCGAAGGCTAACGAAGGTTTTTTGACGCAGATGAAATCCAAAATCGTGAATCGTAAAAATCTCAACAGACTTGGCGATGAATTTCACATCACCGATTTTATTCAAAACAAAACCATACATAATCCGGGTGTGAATATTTCGGGAAATCTTTTTGAGGCTTTTATCGGTGCCATTTTTTTGGATTTCGGGTACGAAGTTTGCCAAAAAGTGGTGTTGGAAAAAATGTTTACGCCGGAGCAAATCAACAGGTTGGAACACAAAATCGTGAGTTATAAAAGTCTGCTTTTGGAATGGAGCCAAAAGAAAAAAGTGGACATCCGCTACGAAACCAACGAAGAAAAACGCGAGGGCAACAATTTTACATTTCGCTGCAATATTTGGATTGGCAACAGAAAAGCCGCAAGCGCATTGGAATCTTCCAAGAAAAAAGCCGAAGAAAAAGCGGCGCAACGCGTGTTTTATATGCTGAATAAAAAGAGGAAGGGCGGATGATTTTGGATATTGGATATTGGATTCTTGCTTCTTTCTTTTAATTTTAAAGTTGTGGGCGAGAATTTTAAATACGCACATCTATAAACACGTCATTATCAAATGATTAAAATTTATCTCCCCTCACATTTCCCCATATAAAAATAACAAATTCCGATTTTTCCCCTCGAAAATCCATAGTTAAACATGAGATTTCCCCTCATCGTTCCACGCAAAAAAATTATACTTTTTTGTCCAAATCCATTCAACTTTGCAACAGTTTTCAAGACGCGAGATAAAAGTAGTCTTTAATAACGAAGCAAAATGCAAAAATCAAGAAGCCATTTGCTGACAGCAAAGCACATTTTGTGAAATGTTAGGTTCATTAAAACTTTTCGGAAGCAGCGGAGCAAAACCGCTCCGCACTTTCGGAGAGGATAAAAAAGTCCCCTGTCCCACGATAGGGAGGGGGATG
>JAITMJ010000065.1 GCA_031277475.1 Flavobacteriaceae bacterium | reverse complement strand
TAATCCGGCTGTCTGTCTGCATCATTCCAATAGTGTTTTTCGTGGCTTGTTACTTTAAAGTTGGGGAATTTAGAGCCTTTGTCACAAAGGGCTTTCCCTTTTTGGATGACAAAGTGTTTTCCGTCGTGTTCTGTGTTGGTTCCCATTGTGCTGTGGTTTATGAAAGTTATATATTTTTAACTTATTGATTTTCTGTCTTTTTATTTCAATACAAAAGAATCAATCATGTGTTCTACAAAATATATTTTTTTTACAAAAACCACATACGGAATATATTCTTGAGCAAAGGTAAAAACTTTTTTTATTTCAAAGTTTTTTGTGAGTTTTTTTTAACTTGAGAAATATTAAAAAAAGACTTTTGAAATTCGTTTAACAGCCAACAGCCTACTGCATTTCGAGAATAGATTCGACATCAAGGACTTGTTAAATAACTTCGGAAATTATTCGGCATATCCGGCAATTTATCGGCAAAATATTCTATGTTTTGGATTTTCCTTTTTTGAAAAAAAAATTATCGGACATATTTCAGACATATCCGACATTTATCGGACATTTGAAAAAAAATGACATTTATTTTGCACGCAATGCGGGCTTTTTGCGGGGTAAGTGCGGGCAATGCGGGCTTTTTGCGGGCTTATGGAAATTCGTAATAAGTTCCAACGCTTGCACCCGACAGTTTCAATAAATTAAACTTTTTAAAATCAGTTTTAATAATATTCGCGACATTTTTCACGACATTCACGACATTTTTCACGACATTCACGACATCGAAATTGTATAAAAAATATTTTTTCCTTCTCCAGATCTCTTTAAAACATCTTTGAAAATGAGGTTGTCTAAATCTCGCAATGCTGTTCTGGAAATCACATTGTTTAGTCCCTGATATTCTTTGTTCGTGATTTTTCCTTTTTCCTTCACATACAACACTGCTTTTATCTGTCGTTCGCTCAATCCTAATTCTTTCAGTGTCTGCTCATTGTATGTGTCTTTACGGAAAACCACCCAAAAACCTGAACTTTCGTAATAATACAAAGGTTGCGGCAATCCTGCTTTGGCACATTGTTGATTCATTTTCCAAATACCTCGACCCCACGCTTCAATGTATCCAATGCGGAAAAATGCGTTGGAAATACCGGAATTATGAGGTATGGAAGAATGTTTTTTCTGTAAAGTTTCTATTGTCCAATTTTCGGGAAGTTCTCCATAATTCCAAATCATAATTTTGTCTTTATAAACACTGATTTGAATTGGCGTTGCTCCGGTATAATCTTTGTGTGCAATCGCATTATGAATGGCTTCTCGAACCGCTTCTTTTGGATATTCGTAGGTTTCTATACGATAAATTCCTTCGTAACTGATAAGTGCTTTTATGTATTTCGTGAAAAGCAAATCAATGGTTTTTTCAACCTGTTCAAACAAATTTCCGTGAATTTCGTCTTGATAAATCAAATCTCCATCCGTTTCAAAATAGCCGATTTTAACATACGCGCCCGTTACAAATTTCTCGGGATTGGGGTGAAAAAGCAATATTGCCGCCCGTTTCAAATGATTATTTTCCGTGAGTTGCAGATTTTCAAGTAAAAGTTCGTTGCTGTCAGTCAAAACATCATCGTTAAGACGTTTACTTTTAATACCTTTTTTGCGAAAGAAATCAAAAGTTTCCTGCTTCAAATCAGCAACCGGAACATTTGGAATTACCACGCTGTCCCATTTTTTGCCGTATTTCTGCAACAAAAATTTATCCAACGCGGCACCTTTCAATTCTTGTTTTGTTGAACCACTGCGATAATGATATTCGCCTTTGTAATTCACCGGATTCGGTTGTGGTTCCACAACAATTTCGATGAAATCGCCTTGCTTGGTTTCGTGCAGATTTACATCGGAAACAATGCCCAAAATTGAAGTGATTTTATTGGGTAAATCTTCCAACAATTTATCGGATTTTTTTACGCCGACAATATTTCCGTTATCGTTTTTTCCGATAACAAGTGTTCCGCCTTGCGCATTCGCAAATCCGCAAATCCACCGCAAATATTCATCTCGCCACGAGGCTTTATATTCTATGTTTTGTTGTTCCGGCATTTTTTTATTTCCACAAATATAATGATAATCAATCTTTATCTGATTGAAAAAATTAATGAAATTGGAATGAAAAACTAAACCGAACTATTTTGGTATGAACCGGACTGTTTATATTCAGAAAACGGATTTTCAAAAAGAGAAAATGATTTTTGTTAGAAGGTTTAAAATTTAAAACCTCGTGATTTCCGGGTTTAAGATTTCCGGAATTAAAAACCGGATTTTGATTCAGAGTTCCGAAAGAAAAAAAACGAGTTCCGAAGTTTTTTTCCCTTTTTGCAAAAAAGGCAAGATGGTTTTTGTTCTCCAAACCGACGAGGTTTGTGGGAACAAAGACACATCTTGCTATGAAATTTTTCAGAGCTCTGAAAAAATGCGCCAAATTTATTACGTTATTCTTAAGCCATTGATTATCATATATCATTTTTTGTAAAATCGGTTTTTCAGACCTCTGAAAAATGTAGTTTTTTAGGAACAAAAATTAAAAATTAGAGAATTATTTTTCAGACCTCCGTAATTATATTGATTTTCAGTAGTTTATAGTTGATAGTGATAAAATGTTTTTACACCTCTCGTAAAGAATTTT
>JAITMJ010000031.1 GCA_031277475.1 Flavobacteriaceae bacterium | reverse complement strand
GAAAGCGTCACCGAAAGTTCCTCCAAAAGTTCCATCATAATTTATTGGCTGAAACCACAAATCTTTGCATATCAATTAATTTATTTATAACTTGCCGCTCTTTGGCAGAAAAGTCTTTTAGTCGCATTCAACAAAGATAGTAACATTTCTGCTTGTTTATTAATTCAAACAGGGTCTAAAGAACCCGTAACTCGCATTAATGATTATTCAAAATAAAAAGATACAATTCCGAGATTTGGGTTTGATGGATTATCTTTCCGCATTTGATTATCAAGAAAAATTGATGAAATCCGTCATCGATTTAAAAACCAAAAACCGCGACCGAACCGACGGAATTTTTGAAGAAACTCCAAATTATTTCCTTTTCGTAGAACATCCGCACGTTTATACTTTGGGAAAATCCGGAGAAGAACAAAATATGCTCGCCAATGCTGAAAAATTAAAGGAAATCAACGCTACTTTCGTAAAGACCAATCGCGGCGGAGACATTACTTATCACGGTTTTGGGCAAATTGTAGGCTATCCGATTTTGGATTTAGACAATTTTAAATCCGACATTCATCTTTATATGCGGAATTTGGAGGAAGTCATCATCCGAACCATTGCCGAATACGGATTGAAAGGCGAAAGAAGTGAAGGCGAAACCGGAGTTTGGTTGGATGTCGGAAAACCTTACGCACGAAAAATTTGTGCGATGGGCGTGAAAACTTCGCGTTGGGTTACGATGCACGGTTTTGCGCTGAACGTGAATACGGATTTGAAATATTTTGAATACATCATTCCGTGCGGAATCAAGGATAAATCCGTAACTTCTTTGAAACGCGAATTGGAACGCAAGTTTAGTTTTGAAGAAACGGAAAACGTGAAATCCAAGATCAAAAAACATTTTGCAGACGTTTTCAAGGCGGAATTTATGTGAGTTTCCTGCGGATTAATTATATCTTATCTTTGTCGGAATTTCTTATATTGAATTGATTTAATATGAACGAACATCAAAAAAAACAATCCACAGATTAATCTCAATCTATGAAAAAAATCAGTCTGTTTTTTGGCTCTTTCAACCCCATTCACATCGGGCATTTGATTTTGGCGAATTATATTTTGGAACATTCGGATGCAGATGAACTCTGGTTTGTCGTGAGTCCGCAAAATCCGTTTAAAGAAAAAAAATCGCTGTTGAAAGACCACAATCGTTTGGATATGGTGAGGCTCGCCCTGCAAAATTATCCGAAAATACGGGCTTCAAATATTGAATTTTTGCTTCCGAAACCGAGTTATACTATTGATACTCTAACTTATTTAAAAGAAAAATATCCGGATTTTTCCTTCAGTTTGATTATTGGCGAAGACAATTTGGAAAATCTGCATAAATGGAAAAACGCCGAAATGCTGATTAAAAACCACCGAATTTTGGTTTATCCCAGAATTTTTGAGAAAGAAAAAACGCATCAGGAATATTTACGGCACGAAAATATTATTTTACTAAAAGCCCCGATTATCGAACTTTCCGCCACAGAAATCCGAACGATGATAAAAGAAGGAAAAAACGTGCGACCAATGTTGCCTCCCGAAGTTTTTGAATATTTGGACGGAAGCAGTTTTTATAAATAATTTTGCTTTCTGTTTTTCTTTTTCAAAGTCTAAAATAAAATGAAATTTTTCTCAAAATATCCTCAAGAAAAAATCATAAAATGGTTTAAAAAAACCTGCATCGCGGAAGCGTTCACTTGTTTGTTTCTGTATGTTTTTGCGATTACTTGGAAACGATATGACGAAACCGGAATTTTGCCGACCGTTTTCATTATCATCGTGGGAAATCTTCACGGTTTGTTTTTTGTGATTTATCTTTTACTCTGTTTGCCCGCAAGAAAAATTTACAAATGGGATGACGAAGATTTCGTATTCGCATTGTTAGCCGCATTTTTTCCGTTTGCAACAATTTGGGTGGACAAAAAATTGGCACGGTTTGACAGAGAAAATTAATTGAAACATTGAAAATTTTGTCACACAGATTCTTCGACAGGCTCAGAATGACAAATCGAAGCGCTGAATTTTGAACTTTGAATTTTGTCACGCTGAGCTTGTCGAAGCGTTGAATTTTTGAATTTCATATTTTTACAAAATGGATTTATTAAAAGCAATCATCATCGCTATTGTAGAAGGATTGACGGAATATTTGCCCGTCTCTTCCACCGCTCATATGATTTTCACCGGCGCAATTTTCGGGATTCAGGAAGACAATTTCGTGAAAATGTTTCAGATTTCGATACAATTCGGGGCAATTTTGGCGGTCGTTTTTCTTTATCACAAAAAGTTTTTTGATTTTAAAAACCTTAAATTTTATTTAAAATTAATCGCCGCCGTAATTCCCGCTTTGGTTTTGGGATTATTATTTAATGATAGAATTGAAAAAGTTCTCGAAAAGCCCATTCCTATTGCTTATGTTTTAATTCTGGGAGGAATCATTCTTTTATTTATTGATAAAATTTTTAAAAATCCTAAGATTGAAGACGAAAAGGAAATTTCCTTCAAAACAGCGATTATCATTGGGTTTTGGCAATGTCTCGCAATGATGCCCGGAACCAGCCGAAGTGCAGCTTCCATCATCGGCGGAATGCAACAAAAACTCACCCGAAAAGCGGCGGCGGAATTTTCATTTTTTCTCGCCGTTCCTACCATGTTGGCGGCAACAGCCTATTCCGTTTTTCTGAAAGATTGGCAGCACAACGGAATCAAACAAAAAGGCTATGAACTTCTTTTGCAGGGAAACAATTTGATGCTTTTTTTGGCAGGAAATATTGTAGCATTCGTTGTAGCCGTGATTGCCATTAAATTTTTCATCGGCGTTTTGATGAAATACGGTTTCAAACCTTGGGGCTGGTACAGGATTTTAGTCGGAATTGTTTTGCTGATTTATTTTCGGTTTAGATAAATTTTAAATAATATTTACATCGTTAAACAAATTATATTAATCATGACAAAATTATCTGTAAACATCAATAAAATTGCAACTTTGAGAAACGCAAGAGGCGGCGATATTCCAAGCGTAACACAAACGGCTGTGGATATTCAGAATTTCGGGGCAAACGGAATCACCGTGCATCCCAGACCGGACGAAAGACACATCACGAAAAAAGATGTTTACGATTTGAAACCGCTGATTTTCACGGAATTTAATATCGAAGGAAATCCGCATCGTCCGTTTATGGATATGGTTTTGGAAGTGAAACCTCAACAGGTAACTTTGGTTCCGGACGCTGACGATGCCCTTACTTCCAACGCCGGCTGGGATTGCAAAACGCATTTGTATTTTTTGAAAAATATCATTTCCGAATTTAAAAACACCGGAATCCGGACTTCTATTTTTTTGGAGCCGAATCCCGAAATGCTGAAATACGCTGCCGAAACGGGAACCGACCGCATTGAACTTTACACCGAATCCTACGCAAAAAATTATAAAAAAAATAAAGAACAAGCCTTAAAACCGTATTACGAAACCGCTTTTGAAGCCGAAAAATTCGGATTGGGAATCAATGCCGGACACGATTTGAATCTCGAAAATCTGAAATATTTTGCCGGAAATATTCCGAATCTTTTGGAAGTTTCCATCGGACACGCCCTGATTTCCGAAGCCTTATATCTCGGTTTGGAAAACACTATTCAGGCGTATTTGAAAAGGCTTGCAATTTGAGATTATATTTTCAGAGATGCTTCCCTTATCCTGTCTTGTTTTTTTGATAAGTTGAGTGTTACGAAGTTTTCGACGTTTCGACAAGCTCAGCATGACAAAAAAAGGCAAAAGCAAGAAACCAAAATCACCTCAAAAAGTCGCTGCCGGCGCGGTGCTGTTGTTGAGTTTTCTGTTCAGTTCGTTTTTTTTGCCGGTGGAAAAATCGTAACTCAAACCGAGAACAAACATATTTTTGTTGTTGTGAATTATGCTTTGCGAAGTGAAATTCACTAAACTTTCGGGCAAAGTTTTCTTGTTGTATTCGGAAGGCATTCCAAGCCAATAAATGCCGGAAGTGAGTTTCCAATTTTTTATTTTGTAGCCCGCAAAAATATGACCGGCGTTTTCGTCGGTTCCTAAAAATGTGCCGTTCATCGCATAAACCGGAATATTAAATTCGTATTGAATGCTGAAATTTTTGTATTCGGAGGAAATCGTGAAATTGTTGCGAATGAAATCCCGGCGTATTTTTTGTCCGGAATTGGCGGTTAATTTCATACTCACAGGTGCGAGCCACGTTTTTAAAACCAATAAATTGTTTTCGAAAGGTTTCGCGGAACCGCTGATTTGAACGCCCGTTTCGGTGTAATATTTTCCGTTTTCGTAGGTGAGAGCGTATCCTCCGAAATCATTGTCCAAAACATAAAACTGCGCAAAATATTTGTCCACATAATTGTAAAAAGCGGTAGCGTTCAAATCAAAATATTTGGAATTGAAGGAATAAATTAAATTATTTCTGAAAATATGTTGCGTTTTCAAAAACGGATTTCCGCGTTCCACGATGTTCGGAACCACTTGTATCACGTTGCTGCTCAAGGCTTCGCTCCACGGACTGTTCGAGGTGTAGCCGGATGTAAATCTCAAATTTTGATTGTCTTTTAAAGCATAACCCAAAACCAATTTTGGCGTTGGCGACCAATCGTCTGTCGAAGTTTCCGCACTTTTATTGTGAATATTCGTCAGCCCGATTCCCAAACGATAACTGAATTTATCGGCTTTTCCGCTGTATTCGGTGTAAAGATATTGCGTGAGATAATTCACCGTGTAGTTGGATTTTCCTTGCAAATTGCTCAAATCGTTGCTGATGTTCGTGTTTGAAATTCTGTATCCCGAACTCCATTTTCCTTTTTCAAAATTGTGCGAATGTGCGATTTCACCGACTATTCCGTTCTGTTTTGCGCGGAGATCCATACTGTTTCTGAACACATCGGCATCGTCTGCAAGATTCCATTCGTGGTCGAATTGTCCGTTTTTTGTGTTGTAAAAAGAACCGATAATATTGAAACTCAATTCGTCTTTTTGCCCCAAATTTTTTGAATAATACAAATCCAAAGTCGGCGCAGAATAACCTTGAGAGCCGTTGTGAACCGTTCCGTGATTTTCAATAACGGCATTTTTTGTAAAAATACTTCCGCCGATGCCTTGATAAAAACCGGTAAGAATTTCCATAGACAATTTCGCTTGAAAGCCGTATTTATCGGGAACTGCGTTGGTATATCTCAACAAAATATCTTGATAAGTATATCCAAAATGATCTTTTCGGGTGTCTTCGGAAGTGTATTGATTTCCGTTCAGCGGATATTCGTAGGTTTTTTTTGAGATTCTGTTGTCGTAATCGCGTAAATTAATAGAATATTCCATGCCGAAATTGTTTTTTCCTTTGGTGTAATCGGCGGAAGCGGAAGCGTTGAGAAATCCCGTGGAAAAAGCAGATGATTCTTCGGCACCAAAACTGTAGCCGGTTTCCGGATTTCGGGTAATGATGTTCACCACCGTGTCCGCTCGCGTGGCGTATTTCGCGGGAGGAATGTCATAATAATCCACTTTCACCACATTTTCCGGAGAAATACTTTTGATTTGATTGTCTGTGGCTTCGATTCCATTAATTAAAAATAAAATTTCGCCGCCTTTGATGCTTTTCACGGTGTTGGAAATCGGGTCGAATTTCAGTTCGGGAAGCGTGATTAATAAATCTTTTGCGTGCCTTGCTTTTTCCAAAGCCTCTTTATCGAAAGTATAAGCGGCGTGGTCCGAAAACTGTTTTTTCCGTTGAGATTTTATTAAAACTTCCTGAATTTCCTCGCTTGAAATCGTGTCGGTGGCGGAAATGCTGTCTGTTTCCGTGATTTGCGCATTAATAAAAATTCCAAAAAACAAAGCCGCCGATGCTAAAAATGTTCTCATATTTTTTTTGAGGATTACAAATAATAAGACAATCGAAGTGCAGGATTTGTTACATGGATCGGGTAATTTAAAGATTGAAAGATTGCAAGATTGAAAGATTTGGAAAGTTTAAATTTAAAATCAAAATGTTATCTGCTAAAAAAATCTGTGGGATGGATTGAAACTTTTGTAAAATTTCCAAATTTTGAAAATGAGTCAAATTTTATATCCTGTCTAATTGAGATTCGTAGTCGTTTATGACGTTTATTATTTGTTTTTCTAATTCGGGAATTTTATTTTTTACAACATCCCACACAATAGAATAGTTAACGCCTGCATAATCGTGAATTAGTCGGTCTCGCATTCCGGACATATTTTTCCAATTAATATTTTCCCATTTAAGTTTAACATCGGCGGTAATTTTTTTTCCGGCTTCGCCAATGATTCCCAAACTTCGTACCACCGCTCGTTTCATCACTTCATCTTCCAACAAATGTTCCTTTGTCATTCCCGAAGTAGCAACGAGAATAAACCGACATTCTTCTAAAATGTGGCGAAGATATTCTATCGGCTGTTTATACATAATTCACTTCTTCTAATATGTGTTTTCCGATGTATGGACTCAATCCGTTGACCGTAACAATTTCAATTTTTTTACCGGTAAATAACTTCTCTAAATAATTGTACAAATTCATAAAATTGTCAAACGTTTCTTTTTCAGGCTCAAAATCAACTAAAATATCAATATCGCTTTGCAGTTTCTGTTCATTGCGAACATACGAACCGAACAAACCTATCTTGTTGATGCCAAATGATGCTAACTGCGGTTTATGTGATTGTATTGTTGATAATATGTTGTTTTTTGAAGTCATTACAATTAATTTTCGGCTAAATTATAATTTTTTTCCATTTGAATATATTTTTTACTGATTAAAAAAAATATCTGTCAGCCAAAAACTTTCCTCGCATTTTCTGTGGTAATCCTGTTGATTTCCGAAAAATCTTTTTGGTAAATATTGACTAATTTTTCAGCAATCAAATTCAAATACGAACTTTCGTTTCTTTTTCCGCGAAACGGAACGGGCGCAAGATATGGAGAATCTGTTTCCAAAACGATTTTTTCCAAGGAAATTTCGTGCAAAAATTGATCAATTTTTCCGTTTTTAAAGGTTACTACTCCACCGATTCCGAGAAAAAAATTAATTCCGATTGCATGTTTTGCCTGCTCTAAATTTCCCGAAAAACAATGAAAAATTCCGCGAAGTTTCGGATGTTTTTTTCTGTCTAAAACTTCAAAAACTTCATCAAAACTTTCGCGTGTGTGGATGACGATTGGCAAATCTTTTTCTACTGCCCAATCAATTTGCGTTTCAAAAGCCCGAATTTGAATATCCAACGTAGATTTATCCCAATACAAATCTATCCCGATTTCGCCGATTGCCGGAAAATCTTTTTTGTCCAAATAATTTCGTACGATTTCCAATTCTTTTCCCCAAGTTTCGGGTTTCACGGAACACGGATGAAGCCCCATCATTGCTCGGATTTTTTCAGGATATTCCTTTTCTAAACTCAACATTTTTTCGTGATATTCGGAATCGATAGCCGGAAGATAAAATTCTGAAACACCCCTTTCCAAAGCACGTTTTATCGCTTCGTTTCTATCTTCGTCAAAGGCTTCGGAATAAAGATGTGCGTGCGTGTCAATCATATTTTAAAAATTCAAAGTGCAAAGTGCAAAAAATTCAAGGCAAAAAGCCAATCACCAAAAGCCAAGTTCAAGTTACCATTTTTTTCTGCGGAAATAGATGAATGTAGAAATCACAATCAAAAGCATTAAACCGAGCGTGAAGAAATAACCGTATTTTTGGGTAAGTTCCGGCATAAATTCAAAATTCATTCCGTAAACGCCGGCAATAAAAGTAATCGGTAAAAAATAAACGGAATAAATCGCCAGAATTTTCATCACTTGATTGGCTTTTTGGTCGGTGAGTGCCAGAAACATCGAAATGAGGTTGGAAATTTGTGCGTTCAAATGGTCAAAATCCGAAATGACATCTTTGTGTGTATCAATCAAATTCGTGATTTCGGAGTCCGAAAGTTTCAGTTTTTTAAAATTATTAATCCATTCCGAAGACATATTCAGAATTTTTGCATTGAGTCCGGATTTTCGTTTCAGCGTGTATAATTTTCGGATTTGTGCGGACGAATTGGCGTTTTTCAGAAAAATTTCGTCTTCCACTTGGTCTAAAACTTCCTGAATATTAAGACTTTCATCATCAAAAGATTTCAAAACTTTATGGGCGAGATTCAAAGCAATCGTATCGGGCAAGAGTTCCTCGGTTTTTTCTGAAATTTCTTTTTTATATTCATAAACACTCGGATTTTTCATCCGGTGAATGGTGATGATAATTTTATCTAAAATAAAAATTCCAAGTTTTGTGCTTAAATCACTAATTGTAGTCAAGCTCTGGCGTTCTTGTCGAGTATTTTCACGAAGCAAAAAAAACATCACATTATCGGTTTCCTCGTGTTTCGGAAGGTGATTGGGATCCACAACATCTTCCAGCAAAAGTTCGCTGATTCCGTATCGCGCGTGAAGAAAATCCAAATCTTCTTTTGTCGGCGTTTCCACATCAATCCATTCGCAATGTTTGGTTTTGTAAATAAGTTCTGCAGGCATTCGGCAAATTTAGTAATTTATATGAACCCGGGTTGAAATGATATTTTTTTCCTGAACTAAACACATTAAAATCATTCAAATTTCACAAATATTCAAAATAAAACTTACACTTTTGATGAAATTTTAGTTTATTTATTCTTTTGTAAAAGAAATTCAACACTTGAAAACCTAACAAAGTAGCCAAACTTATCTAAAAATTAAAGATTTTCACTGCTTATTTCAATTCATGCTCAAACAGTAGAAATTCTGTTGTATTTTTGTATCTCGCGTCCAAGAAAGTTAAATTTTAGTTAAATTTGAAACATCCGGTATCGCATAAATACATATTTAGCATTAATTTTGTTTAATAAAAAAAAGTAATTAAAAATGAAGACGATGAAAAGTACTTTAAAAAAACTAATACCGTTTGTGGTTGTGGGCGTGGTTTCCGGTGCTACAACTTTTGGCGCAATCAATTATTTCAAAAGCGGAAACATTTCCGGCGGAGATTCTTATTTTCATCAAGCGAATGAAAATGTGAGATTTGCAGGAATGAACACGGCAGCGGTCGGGGATGATTTTGTGAAAGCCGCAAAATCTACGGTTCCGGCGGTAGTTACCATTAAAAATTATCAAACTCGAGTGAACAATCGGGCTTCCGACCAAGATTTGTTCGACTTCTTTTTCGGCGATCCGTTTGGCAGAGGAAGACAAACACCTCGACAGGAAGCACCGGACAATATGCCTTCGGGTTTGGGTTCGGGAGTGATTATTTCGGCAGACGGATACATTATTTCCAACAATCACGTCATCGCCGGAGCCAATAAATTGGAAGTGGTGCTGAGTAACAAAAAATCCTACATCGCTACTTTGGTCGGAACTGATCCGAATACGGATATTTCTCTTTTAAAAATCGAAGAAAACGGACTTCCTTTTCTCAATTTTGCAGATTCGGATAATGTGGAAATCGGGCAATGGGTTTTGGCAGTCGGAAATCCGCTCGGTTTGAGTTCTACCGTAACGGCGGGAATTATTTCGGCAAAAGGTCGCGGAATTGGAATTTTGGGCGGACAAGGAAAAGCCTCCAGTCCGATTGAAAGTTTCTTGCAAACCGATGCTGCCATCAATATGGGAAATTCCGGCGGTGCTTTGGTGAACACCAACGGAGATTTGATTGGAATTAATTCCGCAATCCAATCACAAACAGGATATTACACCGGTTATGGATTTGCGGTTCCGTCTAATTTAGCAAAAAAAGTGGTGGAAGACATCAAAAAATACGGAATGGTGCAAAGAGGTTTTCTGGGAATTTTGAGTTTGGATCTTTCAGACGATCAACAAGTTGCGGCATATAATCGAAAAAATAAAACCGACATCAAAATCGGTTCCGGCGTTTATGTTACCGAAGTTACGGAAAACAGCGGAGCAGAAGATGCGAAGATAAAAATCGGCGATATTATTACTAAAATCGACAATACTCCGATTACGGATTTTGCAGATTTATCAATGATGATCGGCAGCAGAAGACCCGGAGATAAAGTGCAAGTTACCTACTCGCGAGACGGAAAAGAAAAAACCGTAACCGTAACTTTGAAAGACCAAAAAGGCGGAACTTCCACGAGAACAAAAGCAGATTTGACGGTTACCGAAAAAATCGGTTGCGAGTTTGAACCTTTGAGCGAAAAATTCAAGACAGATTTCGGTTTGTCCAGCGGCGTGATTGCAAAAAATGTGGAAGAAAACAGCGAAATGGCAAAAGCCGGAGTGGTGGACAATTACATCATCATCGAAATCAATGATAAACCCGTAAATTCACAAAAAGACGTGGAAAAAATTCTTCAAGATTACACCGGAAATGTTCGCGTAAAATTTGTGGACGAATACGGAAGAATATACACCAAAGGGTTTAAAATGCCGTGATTTTAAAGAAAAAGGTAACGCGAAGAGGCTGTCTTAAAAGTAATTTGGCACGCAGATAACACCGATTGTATGGATAAACGCCGATTTTATATATCTGAATATTCGGTTATTATAAAAATGATATTTTCTTTTATCCGTGTAAATCTGCAAAATCTGTGTCATCTGTGTGCTTTCGAGGCAGCCTCTTTAACAGAAAAAGTAAAGTAAAATAGTTGATAAAAAATCACAAACTCATCATCACATCCGTCAAAACCTGCACGCTTTCTATCGGAAGTGCGTTGTAGAGGCTTGCGCGATAGCCGCCCAAATTTCTGTGTCCGTTCAAACCGCTGATTCCGGCAGATTTCCACGCATTATCGAATTTTTCTTTTAGATTTTCATCGGTCAGTTTAAAGGAAACGTTCATCAAAGAACGATCTTCGGGAACGCAAAACGTATCGAACAGCGGATTTCTGTCGATTTCATCGTAAAGCAATTTTGCTTTGGCTTCGTTTCGCTTTTCGGCGGTGGAAATTCCTCCGTTTTTTTCCAACCATTGAAGCGTGAGCAACGACACATAAACCGCGAAAACAGGAGGCGTGTTCAGCATAGATTCTTTGTCGATATGTATTTGATAATCCAAATATGACGGAATATTTCTTCCGGTTTTCCCGAGAATTTCCTTTTTCACCACGACCAAAGTCGCGCCCGCCGGTCCCATATTTTTCTGTGCTCCGGCGTAAATTAAATCGAATTTTGAAAAATCCAAAACCCTGCTGAAAATATCGGAACTCATATCGCAAACCAGCGATGTATCCACGTTTGGAAAGGTTTTCATCTGCGTTCCGTAAATCGTGTTGTTGGAAGTGCAATGAAAATAATCATACTCCGAACCTATCGAATAATCTTTCGGAATAAAGGAATAATTTTCCGCTTTTGAAGAAGCCACAACATCAATTTCGCCGATTTTTTTCGCTTCTTTTATCGCACCCGAAGCCCAAGTTCCGGTATCGGTGTATGCTGCTTTTCCGTTGATTCTCAATAAATTAAACGGAACCATTAAAAACTGCAAACTCGCTCCGCCTTGAAGATAAAGCACTTCGTAACCATCGCCGAGATTCATCAATCTTTTTACGATGGCTCTGGCTTCGTCCATCACGGCAACAAAATCTTTACTTCGGTGTGAAATTTCGAGGAGCGACAAGCCCATTCCGTTGAAATCCAAAACCGCTTCCGCCGATTTTTGAAAAACCTCCTGCGGCAAAATACTCGGACCGGCACTGAAATTGTGTTTTTTCATTGAAAAAATTTACGGTAAAAATAAGAAAAATTGTAGAATAAAAAATATCAAAACTTGTTTGATTAGGTCAAGCGCATTAAAATTTTAAATGTTCATAATAAATTAAATATATTTATCATTTTCTAAATATTTAAGTATAATTTTAATGAAAAGAATTTTTAAAAAGGGTTGAAAATATTTTAAACGCAAAGGCGTTTCACTCAACAAATGTAAAAACGTATTAGGAAAACGCGAGCCCTTGCTAAATAAAATGCCTTCGCGTTTTAGAAAAATCAAGATAAAAGTATGGCGAACCCTTTGCGTTAAAAAAAAGACGGCGGATTAACATTTTTTAATGCGTTTAGCCTGCGCTAAATGCACAAGAGTTCAAAGATAACTCGTATTAATTTTCGAGAAAAACCACGAAATCATCAATCCGAAAAAACCGGTTGTAGCGATGACGACTGCGTAGTTTTTAAAATTAATATTTACAGGAAACGGCAAATCCGGAGCGGCACTGAAATATTCGGTATAGATTTGAAAAACGCAAATCGTCGTTCCCAAAATCAAGCCGCAAACGATGCCGAAAAACACGATGAGAACGCCCGTATAAAAATACGTTTTCCGCATTTGTTTTAATGTAAAACCCAATGATATCAAGGATTTTGCTTGTTCTTTTTTGTCTAATTGAAGAATGATAATCGCACCCGCCAAATTGAAAGTCGTGATGAAAATTACCAAAGCGAAAATCAAATAAATAAAGATTTTTTCGGTATTAATCATTTTCCAGAACGCTGCATTTTCCTCATTTTTGGTTTTGATGTCGTAAGCATTTCCGAGTTCGGTTTGCAGTTTTTTCTTTACGTTGTCAGTATTTTCGGGATTTTTTAGTTTTATCACCACAGAATATGCCGAATGTTTCGGAAGGTTCAAAAGTTCTTGCAAAAGTTCTATCGGCGAAATCAAAGTGTTGTCCAACTGCCCTTTTCCGGGGAAAACACCGACTGCAAAAATTTCTTTTTTATTAAAAATATTTTCTTCTTTATTAATGATTCCCGTTCCGGGTTTCGGCATAGAAACCACCGCCGGATTTGCGTTTTCACCGACCGGAATCGCTAGTCGATTGTCAAGCCGATTTTCGATAATCACTTCATCGGGATATTCAAAATTCGGATACGTTCCGTAGAAAACCTCTTTGTTTATCGGGTTTACATTGATGTAAGCAGAATCCACGCCGCGCAAAATTGCAATATCGCCGTTTTCGCCGTAACTGATGTAAACTTTTTCTTCGATGATTTTAGAAAAATGCCCGATTTCCGAATATTTTTTCAAAGTATTTTCCACTTTCCCGATGTTCGGAATGGTTTTTCCGGAAGTGCTTTTTATGGTGAGGTCGGCGTGCAAATTGGCAATCATTTCGCGGTTTATGTCTTCCAATCCCGAAAACACGGAAATAATGATGAACATTGCGGCAACCGCGACCGTCATTGCAACTGCCGCCAGCCAAGTGATGAACGTAACGGCGGTGCTTCCTTTTCGGGCGATCAAGTAGCGTTGAGCGATATAAAAAGCGGCGTTTTTCAAAATTTCGGGGGTTTATAAAATCGGGTTGTCGCCTTCGCCTTTCAATTCTTTTTCGAGTTTTTCGGCATCGTCCAACGAAGTGTCTATATAAAATTGAAGTTCGGGAACGATGCGCACCTGTTTCCCGATTTTTTGCCCGATGAAATTTCTGTATTTGGATTTATTTTCCTCGATTTCTTTCATAATCGGTTCCCGAAATTCCTGCGGAAAAATGCTGAGATAAATTTTAGCAATGCTCAAATCTGCCGTTAATTTCACGTCTGAAACCGAAATCAAAAACCGCCGAGTGCTTTCCGCTGCTTGTTTTCGGAACAGTTCCGCAAAGTCTTCCCGAATAATTTGTGCCGCTTTTCTTTGTCTGTTGCTTTCATTCATACCGCAAATTTAATATTTTTGCGAGAAGTTTTTTATTAAAATCAATAAACCGGGGTGTCAATTGTAGATTCAATGCACATATTTTGGACGAGATTTGTCCGGCAATCAATAACCATCTTCGATATATCATTTAATTTGTTTTCCTTTTATTTAAAACAAAATTTACAATCCGTTTAGTTTTAATCCGTATCGTTTGCACATTTTTTTTACCGGAAATATTCTTTTGTAGATTTAAACGCAAGTTCGGTGTGTTTGTGGATAACTTTTGAGGTGAAAATTCATTTTTTTACCTCGAAATTAACCGCAATTTTCTACTTTTGTCTTTCATCTATAAACCATTGGAAAACTCGAATTTGTTGATAAAATCTTTTTCTGTTTCGTTTATAGTAAAGTAATTGCCGCGTTTCGTGCAGTTATCCACAATATGTTCGGCGACGATAATTAATAAAAATATACGCTATGGGAATTTTTGACAAAAGAATCAGTTACAAACCTTTCGAATATCCGGATGTTTTGCAATTTGTGGATGCCATTAACAAATCGTTTTGGGTACATTCGGAAGTGGATTTCACGGCAGATGTTCAGGATTTTCATTCTCAGTTGGAACCGCACGAAAAAAAAGCAGTGAAACACGCGCTTTTGGCAATTGCACAAATTGAAGTTTCCGTGAAAACATTTTGGGGAAATCTCTACAATCACCTTCCGAAACCCGAATTGAACGGACTTGGTTCTACTTTTGCGGAATGTGAATTTCGGCATTCCGAAGCCTATTCGCGGTTGCTGGAAGTTTTGGGCTACAATGATGAATTTTTGAAAGTGATAGAAACGCCTGCCATCAAAAAAAGAATTGATTTTCTTTCCAAAGTCTTGCAGCACGCCAATTCCACCACACCGAAAGAATACGTTTCGTCTCTTTTGCTGTTCAGTATTTTGATTGAAAATGTGTCGCTGTTTTCGCAATTTGCCATTATTCTTTCTTTCACCAGATTTAAAGGATATATGAAAAATGTTTCGAACATCATCGCTTGGACTTCCGTAGATGAACAAATTCACGCCAACGCCGGAATTTTTTTAATCAACGCCATTCGCGAAGAACAGCCGGAATTGCTCTCGGATTCCGACATCGAAGATATTTACGCATTGGTGGATCAATCCATAGCATTGGAAGGCGAAATTTTGGATTGGATTTTTGAATTGGGCGAACTGAGTATGTTCACAAAAGAAGATTTGCTGAACTTTATGAAATACCGCGTGGACGACAGTTTGAAGAAAATCAATATGAAAACGCGATACAACGTTACACCTCAACAATACCGACCGATGATGTGGTTTGAAGAAGAAGTTTTCGCCAATTCTTTAGACGATTTCTTTGCCAAAAGACCGGTGGACTACACCAAACACGATAAAAGCATTACGGCGAACGATCTTTTTTAGACGCGAGACACAAGACATAAGAATCAAGACGAGCGTGAACTTTGTCAAAGTTAAAAATCTTTGACAAAGTTTTTTGGGAAAACGGTGGACGCACAAGTCGCCAAAGTCCCTAAAATTTAATTAATCAGAATGAAAAACTTTAAGAAAATAATTTTAATCTTAACCGTTTTCCCCCTTTGGGGGACAGGGGGCTTGAAACTTTTCTCGCAAACGCACCGATTTTTCTACGAAATGCAAATGAAACTCGGCGATCAAACCGAAAAGATGAATATGGTTTTGGATATTGATAAAGATTTTGTGAAATTCTACGATTACGATTTTATAATGTACGATTCCATCAGCAAAAAAAACGGAAGTCTTACACAAACAAACACAATATCCGACCAATTAATATTAAGAAAAAGAAACACTTTTGAAAATAAATCTTTTCACGACAATGAGTTCGATTATTTTGTAATTGAATCCGAAGACGAGATGAATTGGAAATTGGAACCCGAAATCAAAACCGTAGAAGAATACCGATTGCAAAAGGCAACCACAAATTTCGGCGGGCGACATTGGACGGCTTGGTTTTGCAACGATATTCCGTTTCAGGAAGGTCCGTACAAATTTCGCGGTTTGCCCGGATTGATTTTTGAATTAAATGACGATAAAAACGATTTCGTTTATTCATTAATTAAAAGCATCAACCTTCCCAAAACCTTTGATACAAGCCATTTTCTGGAAACGCACTACGGAAACCAACCGATTTCGGTTACTTTAAAACAATATCATAAAGTGAAATTGGATTATTATAACGATCCTTACACCAAAACGAAATCTGAATTGAAAGAACTTTTAGAAAATGGAGGATCATTGACCATTGGCGGTGAAAAAATAATTCGTCCCGAACAACTTGACCAAAAAAGAAAACAGATGCAACAATGGATTAAGGAAGATTACAACCCGATAGAATCAGACAAAGCAATTCCGTATCCGGATTGATTTTTTTTGATGGAATTAACACTTTGTCAAAGTTAAAAATCTTTGACAAAGTTTGAGAAAAAGTTTTGACCTCGTGCCAAAAAAATACATTAATGAAAACACAAAAAATTAATAACACATGGGATGGAGAGATGACATAATTGAAGCATTCAGGTCAATTGGAGGAGAGGGACATTATGATGATATTTATGAAGCTATAGCAGAAATCAGAGGAGGTGATAATTTGCCTAAGACTTGGAAAGCTATCGTAAGAGCTGAAATAGAAAAATGTTCAAGTGATTCTGAACTTTTTGATAAAAAAAATGACTTGTTTTATACTGTTGAAGGTATAGGGAAAGGTATTTGGGGGTTAAGGAATTATGATCCGGATATTGAACCTATTGATTTAACTGAAGATGATTTAGGATTTCCGGAGGGAAAAAAATTATTAAGAGAACACATTCAAAGAGAACGTAATCCGAAACTTGTGAAAGAAGCCAAGCGGAAATTCAAAGAAAAACACGGAAAGTTATTTTGTGAAATTTGTGAATTCTGTTTTAATCAAAAATACGGTAAAATAGGAGAAGATTTTATTGAAGCACATCACACAAAACCTATTTCCGATCTTCAACCCGGTGAAAAAACAAAGATTGATGAATTGGTAATGGTTTGTTCAAATTGCCATAGAATGCTTCATAGAAAAAGACCATGGTTACATAAAGATGAATTAAAATTACTAATTGTAAAACACTGACAGGCGATTTCATGAAGTGGCAATGTGTCTCACCTGACGGCTTGTGGAATTTTGAAAACCCATCACCCGCAAAAAACAAAATAATAATTATACATTAATACAAAATGGAAGAACAATTAAACATCTGGTGGCTCAACGAAGAGTCCGAGCAAATGCTCAACAGAGGCTATTTGCTGAAAGGCGAAACCGTGGAAGGCGCAATCGACAGAATCACGACTGCCGCCGCAAAACGCCTATACAAACCCGAACTGCAAACGGCTTTCAAAGAAATGATCGTCAAAGGATGGATCAGTTTTTCATCTCCGGTTTGGGCAAATATGGGAACGCAACGCGGACTCCCGATTTCGTGTTTCAACGTGCACATTCCGGACAGCATCGAAGACATCACGCATAAACTCGGCGAAGTCATTATGCAAACCAAAATCGGCGGCGGAACTTCCGGATATTTCGGCGAACTCCGACACAGAGGAACCGCCGTAACCGACAACGGAAAATCCTCCGGAGCCGTTTCTTTTATGAAACTTTTCGATACGGCAATGGACGTGGTTTCGCAAGGCGGCGTTCGCAGAGGTGCTTTTGCCGCATATTTGGACATCGACCACGGCGACATCGAAGAATTTTTATCCATAAAAGATATCGGAAGCCCGATTCAAAACCTGTTTACCGGAGTTTGCATCCCCGATTATTGGATGCAAGATATGATTGACGGCGATATGGACAAACGCACCATTTGGGCGAGAGTTTTGGAAAGCCGGCAACAGAAAGGACTTCCGTATATTTTTTTCACCGACAATGTGAACCGAAACAAACCGAAAGTCTATAAAGATTTGGGACTTCCCGTGAACGCCAGCAACCTCTGTTCGGAAATTATGCTGCCGTCGTCAATGGAAGAATCCTTTATTTGCTGCCTTTCCTCGATGAATTTGGAATTGTTTGACGAGTGGAAAGATACAGACGCCGTGAAACTCGCCATCTATTTTTTAGACGCCGTACTCTCCGAATTTATCGAAAAAACCGAAGGAAATTATTATCTGCAAGGTGCCAGAAACTTTGCAATGCGGCATCGAGCACTCGGTTTGGGCGTACTCGGATATCATTCCTATTTGCAGAAAAACGGGATTCCGTTTGAAAGTTTTCAAGCCACACAATTCAATGCCAGAGCCTTCAGACACATCAAAGAACAAGCAGAAACCGCATCGAAAGAATTGGCAAATATTTATGGCGAACCGGAACTTTTAAAAGGTTATGGAATGAGGAACACCACACTTTTAGCCATCGCCCCGACCACTTCCAGTTCCGCAATTTTGGGGCAAACTTCGCCCGGAATCGAACCTTTCGCATCCAATTATTATAAAGCAGGTTTGGCGAAAGGAAATTTTATGCGAAGAAATAAATATTTAGAAAAACTCTTGGAAGAAAAAGGCATTAACAACGAAGAAACGTGGCGAACCATTATGCTGAATCACGGTTCTGTTCAACATATTGACGAATTGAGCGACGAAGAAAAATCCGTTTTCAAAACGTTCAGAGAAATCTCGCCGATGGAAATCATTTCTCAGGCAGCGCAAAGGCAGCAGTATATTGACCAAGCACAATCTTTGAACCTGCAAATTCCATCCACAATGCCTGTGAAAGACGTGAATTTCCTTTACATCGAAGCGTGGAAAAAAGGCGTAAAAACGCTGTATTACCAAAGAAGTTCCTCCGTTTCCAAAGAATTGATGGTGAATTTCGTAACCTGCTCCAGTTGTGAAGCGTGAGAAAATTCAACACTTCGACAGGCTCAGTGTGACATTGGTTCAAAAATTCAAGGTTCAAGGTTTGGCTGTGCAATTAATTCAAAAGTTGGAACGAATGATAAATAAAATGTATGATTGATTTACAAGAAATTGACAAGCCAAAAGTTATTGAATTATTGAAACTTAAACAATCCAAAAAGAAATTTGTGGTAACCCCGATTGCAATTTTGAAAAATTATGATTTTCCGGTTTCTGAGCATCATTTCATATTGGACAATAAATCTGCGATTTCCAAACTAAAGCAAATTCTTGCAGAACTTAATGAAGATGGAATTTTAACAAAGCGAGTGCGAAAACAAACTTATAAAGGAATCAAAGAAATAGGATATGATTATGCTAACGCAAAATAAAAATTGGCAAGATAATTTTTATAACCTCGAATTTTTGTCTCGTCCTTAAAGACGAGATGAACTTTAAACTTTGAATTTTTGAACCTTGAACTTTGAACTTTTGTCACACTGAGCGAAGTTGAAGTGTTGAACCTTAAACTTTGAATTAACACAATGTAACCCAAAAGGTTTACATTTCAAAAAAAAATTACTAAATTATTCTGCGATATGAAAAAATTTATCAAAACAAAAACCAATTTCCGATGATTTGAACGGAGAAAAAGTGATTATTAGTGTTTTTTATTGAGGTTATAGAAAAACGACATATCGTTTCTCCCGAATATTGTAAAAATTAAAGACGAAAACAATAGTACCCTAAATAAACCTTTTTAACAGGATTTTTTTTAATATTATTAAAGAAAATAAAGAATATTTTTTTACAAAATCCCTCTCGCTTTTATTTCCAAATATTTGTTGATAACGTCTATATTCAGATTTTCGGGAAGCGTGTAAACCGTGTAGATTCCGTATTTTCGGAGTTCCTGAATGATGAGTTTTTTCTCAAATTCAAATTTTTCGGCGATGATTTCATCATAAACGTCTTGCATATTTTCCGGATTGGCATTAATTAAACTCTGCAATTCCGAATTTTTAAAGAAAATAATGACGAGCAAGTGGTTTTTTGCGATTCCGCGCAGGTATTTCATTTGCCGATTTACGGCATCCAAAGTTTCAAAATTGGTGAACAGCAAAACCAAACTTCGCTGATTGATATTGAATTTCACGTCTTGATAAAGCCTGTTGAAATCGCTTTCGTAGAAATTGGTTTGGATGTTGTAGAGGGCTTCGGAAATTTTTTTCAGTTGCCCCGATTTATTGTCGGCAGCCACTTTATTTTCGGTTTTTTTGGAAAAAGTCATCATTCCGGCGCGGTCGCCTTTTTTCAGAATAATGTGCGAAAGTGCCATCGTTGCATTGATGGAATAATCCAGCAAACTCAAGCCGTTGAAAGGCATTTGCATAGTTCTGCCTTTGTCTATGAGCATAAAAATTCGTTGAGATTTTTCGTCTTGATATTGGTTCACCATCAGTTTGTTTTGTTTGGAAGTGGCTTTCCAATTGATGGTTCGGATGTCGTCTCCCGGAACATATTCTTTGATTTGTTCGAACTCCATCGTGTGTCCGAGTTTTCGGATTTTTTTAATTCCGCCCAATAAAAATTCGTTTTGAAGTGCCATCAATTCATATTTTCGCAAATGCACAAACGATGGATAGCTCGGCAGCATGGCATCTTTTTGAAAACGATAGCGTTTGGAAACCAAACCGAGCGGCGAACTGCTATAAACATTGAGATTTCCGAAACTGTATTCGCCGCGTTCTTTCGGCGTGAGCCAATATTCAAAAAAAGAATTTTTTTCGGGTAAAACTTGCTTTTCGATTAAAAAATTTCTCTTTTGAAATTGAAACGGAATTTCGTCTATAATTTTGGTTTTTAATTTAAAGAAATACCTGTTTTCGATATCTATTTTTATGGAATTATCGTCTCCGTTGGAAAGTTTTTCGGGCAAAATTCTCTGTGCGGAAATTCCGTTTTTTTGGTTGAAAATCAGCAAACTATCCAATACAAAAGCAATGGCTGTGAGCGCGAGAAAAATGTGTGCAACCGCCATCATCGCCGGAAAGAAAAACGCCAAAATATACAAAATTCCCGCCGCAAAAAGCAGGTAGAAAAAGCGATTGTTGATGTATAGGTTTTTCATTTTTTTAGGTGGCAGGTTGCAGGTTGCGGTTGTTAAACTTTATTAAAATTTTTTTTTCAATTTTTTCATAAACCAATGTGCAGTCTTCATCGCATATTTCTGATAACGGGTTTTCCGTGACATATATCGGAATTTATGGTGATTCTACCGGCAAACGTTTCCATTTTATTTTTATTTTGATTTACACAAATGTATAACTTTTTTTTCGCTGTTTAAACAAATAATTGGAAAGGGTTTTGTGTAAATTATTGTTATTTCATTTTCTAAAATCATCGTCAAAAAGCAGGTAGAAAAAGTGGTTATTGATGTATAGGTTTTTCATTTTTAGGTCGTAGATTTTTAGTTGTGTTTGGTATAATAGAGAAAAATGATGATTTTTTTTAGAAGTTAAGAGCCTGTTTAAATTTTATTCCTCTTATGTCCTCATGTTAAATATTTTTACATCTCGTATTAGTTTTTGCAGATTTGAAATTTTAGTAATAGACATCTTTCCATAATAACCAACTGATATTAAATAAAATGTATATATTTGTGGGATGGATGTATTCTCAGTGTATAAAACAAAAAAACCGGAGGTCTTTCTGCGATTAACGGGAA
>JAITMJ010000024.1 GCA_031277475.1 Flavobacteriaceae bacterium | reverse complement strand
GAAAGCGTCACCGAAAGTTCCTCCAAAAGTTCCATCATAATTTATTGGCTGAAACCACAAATCTTTGCATATCAATTAATTTATTTATAACTTGCCGCTCTTTGGCAGAAAAGTCTTTTGGTCGCATTCAACAAAGATAGTAACATTTCTGCTTGTTTATTAATTCAAACAGGGTCTTAAATTTGAGAAACCAACATAAACTTTCGTAAATGGAAATGGCAAAAAACTTGCGCATCCCGCAAAACATCTACCGCAAGTGGGAAAATGATATTAGCAAACCATCGGCAGACAATTTGAAAAATATCTCAAATTTCTACCGGATAGACATTTCCGAACTCTTGGACGATAATGAAAAAATCTCTTTATCCAACAACAAAATCAAAGGCGAAAACAACATCATCGCCAATAACATCCCGACGATAAATATTCAATCGTCTAAAGAACTGGTGAACAAAGTGATGCAAAACCATGAGCAGATTTTCAAACTTATCGAAAATCAAAACAAACTTTTAGAGGAGATTTTGCAGAAATGAAAACCGAAGAATTTAGAGCAATTTAAATTCTAATGACAAGTCGCATCTTCCATATTTTGCATTTCGTGTTCGGTATGAATTTTCAAAGTTTCCGCAGACGGCGAAATATACGGAATGCCGAGTTCCAAGCCGCGCAAAATGAACAATCCGCCCAAAACAATCATCAAAACAGGAATTATTTTTAAAATTTTTATTCTGAAATTTTGGGTGATGAGATTTCCAACGACCACCACCACAAACATAAACGGCAAAGTTCCCAATCCGAAAATCACCATAAATACGGCACTTTCCCAAATTCCACCGGCAGGAAGTGAAGCCGCCAACGCCATATAAACCATTCCGCAAGGCAGAAATCCGTTTAAAATTCCGGTGAAAAATCTGGATTTGTAGTCCGGTTTTTGAAGATATTTTCCGAGATTCATCTTTACAGACCATAAAAATTTGGAAAGAAACGGAATTTTAGAAGCAAAATCTTTTCCGCCGAAGGAAAAAATTGCCATTAAAATCAGCAAAATTCCGGCGATAATCGTGAGATAATTTTGAAATCCGCTGATGTGAAATGCCTCGCCGACTATTCCCAAAACGGCTCCCAAAAATGCGTAAGTGAAAATTCTCCCGAATTGATAAGTGAGATTTTGAATATAGAAATTCGCCGCTTGTTTTTTCGTTAAACCCAAAGAAAGAGCGATGGGCCCGCACATTCCGATGCAATGAAATCCGGAAGCAAATCCCAAACTAAGAGCATAAATGATGAGTGCTATTTCCATATCAGGCTGTAATCTATTTGGTAAGATTTATCGTTTTCTTTCCACATTAGTTTCAAGGTGTAAGAACCCGGACGAAGAACTTTTCCGGGAATTTGGAACGATTTTTTTTCGTCTAAAACCACGTCTTTTTTTATATCCAAATTGGAATCGTTGGTTCGGTAGAGATAAAAATTTGTTTTGCCGCTTTCGGGATTTACGGATTGCGGAAACGTGATTTCAATTTCTTCGGAAGTCTGTTTGTATTCGGGTTTTTCAGGAAGTGCGTCTGCGTTGTTTTTAGCGTCAATCACCCGTTGATACAAAAGTTCATCCTCATAATAATTATCGGAAATCACCTGCGAATTTTTTTCCATCGGAAAAAGAATTATCAAAGTAAGGATGTAGATGACGAACAATCCCAAAGCGAGTGCAATGCCGTGTCCCCAATTAAATTTTTTAAACATTTTATAGTTTAAATTTAAAAACTTTGGCTAAATTCAGAATTTTTATTTGAACTGCCAAATAGAAAACATATTTGGGGTACTATTACCATATTTTCTATATTTATGTCCGCCTGTTTTTTATCGAAAGTTAGTGCAAAACCGTTTTAAATTAAATACTGAAAATAGGGATTCGCATTAGGTTTGACTATTTTTTGGTAATATAATTTCACCGAAAAACACCGAAAATTTTGTGTATATTTGAAACGTGTGTTGAAATACTTTGACAAAGTTTCAAATCTTCGCCAAAGTAAGTTGTTACATTCTATGTTACACTAATAAATTGTTACATTAAAACATATGAAACTCAAAAACTACATTTGCGGACAATGGGTCGAAGGTGCGGGAAACGAAACACCGCTTTACAACGCCGTGAACGGCGAACTTGTAGCGATTTCCGACACGAAAGGAGTTGATTTTCAAGAAGTTATGAACTACGGAAGAAACATCGGCTACAAAAATTTGTCGGCAATGACGTTCTACGATCGCGGCGAAATGCTGAAAAAAATCGCGCTTTACCTCCTCGAAAGAAAGAAAAAATACTACGAACTTTCCTACAAAACCGGTGCTACACACGCCGATTCGTGGGTGGACATCGAAGGCGGTTTCGGAACATTTTTCACCTATTCCGGTTTGGCAAAAAGAATGTTGCCGAACACACCGTTTTGGGTGGACGGCGATGTTCAGAAAATTTCCGCAAACGGAACGCATCTCGGAACGCATATTTTAACGCCGAGCGAAGGCATTTCCGTGCAAATCAATGCGTATAATTTTCCGGTTTGGGGAATGTTGGAAAAACTTTCAACTTCGCTTTTGGCGGGAGTTCCGGCTGTTGTGAAACCCGCAACCACAAGTTCTTTCCTCACCAACGCCGTTTTTCAAGATATGATTGAAAGCGGATGCCTTCCCGAAGGTGCGGTTCAACTGATTTGCGGCGAAGCAAGAACCATTTTAGATTTCGTGCAAGATGGTGATTCTGTGGTTTTTACAGGTTCGGCGAGCACCGGAAAAAAATTGAAAACTCTGCCGGCAGTTGCCAATAATTCCGTTCGTTTTAATATGGAAGCGGATTCTTTAAATTGTTCGATTCTCGGATTGGATGCAAAATCCGGAACTCCCGAATTTGATTTGTTCATCAAAGAAGTTCATCGGGAAATGACGACCAAAGCCGGACAAAAATGTACCGCGATTCGCCGGATTATCGTTCCCGAAAATTTGATGGATGAAGTTCAAAACGCATTAACGAAAATTTTAGACCAAACAAAAATCGGAAACCCGCTGAACCGAGAAACGAAAATGGGTTCGCTCGTCGGAAAGCAGCAATACGAGGAAGTTTTAAGCAAAATCAATATTTTAAAATCCGAAACCGAATTGGTTTACGACGGAAAACAGCAACTTTTGGATGCCGATTATGAAAGCGGAGCATTTATGTCGCCGAAACTATTCCGAAACGACAAACCTTTTGAGAAAAATATCTCGCACGATGTGGAAGCCTTCGGTCCCGTTTCCACGCTGATGCCGTATAAAAATGCGGAGGAAGCCGCTACTTTGGCGAAACGCGGAAAAGGAAGTTTGGTGGGTTCCATCGTTTCTTTTGATGGCGATTTCATCGCGGAAACATCGTGGAAAATGGCTTCGCAACATGGAAGAATTTATGTTTTAAATCGCGACAATGCGAAAGAAAGCACAGGACACGGCTCACCGCTTCCGACTTTATTGCACGGCGGTCCGGGAAGAGCCGGCGGCGGCGAAGAAATGGGCGGTTTGAGCGGTTTGCATTTCTTTTTACAAAAAACCGCGATTCAAGGTTCGCCGGATGTTTTGACGGCAATTACCAAAATTTATACTTCGGGTGCAAAGAAAAATTTTAATGATAAACATCCTTTCAGAAAATATTTTGAAGAAGTGGAAATCGGAGATTCTTTGGAAACGGCGGGAAGAACGATAACCGAAGCCGATATTGTGAATTTTTCCAATGTTTCGTGGGATCATTTTTATGCGCACACAGATTCCACATCGCTGAACGGAACCATTTTCGACAAAGTGGTGGCTCACGGATATTTCATACTTTCGGCGGCTGCCGGATTGTTTGTTTCCGGAAAAAAAGGACCGGTGATTGCGAACTACGGATTGGAAAATTGCAGTTTTTTCAAACCGGTTTATGCGGGAGATACGATTACGGTTTATTTGACGGCAAAGGAAAAAATCAATCGCGGCGTGAAAGGCAGAAATATTCCGAGCGGCGTTGTGAAATGGCTTGTGGAAGTGGTAAATCAAAGAGAAGAAACGGTTTGCGTGGCTACGATTTTAACATTGGTGGCGAAAAAATCTCCGTTTATTGAATTAAATTTCGAATTAATTAAAAAAACATTAAATAATTTAACCGAAAATTCTGCGCCGAAATGGGGAAAAATGACACCTCAAGAAATGTTGGAACATTTGGAACAAGGCGTTTTGTCGAGTTTGGGCGAGCCGGAAGCCGATAAATGCTACACTTCGGAAGATGAGATTGAAAAATATCAGGATTCTTTGTACAATCATAGAAAAATGCCGAGAGATTTTGCCGCACCTTTTTTGCCGAAAGACGGCTCTTTTCCGGAATTAAAACACAAAAATCTCGATGCTGCGAAAGCCTCATTTTTGGAGAATTTAAAAAGATACATCATTTATTACAAAGAAAATCCGGCGGCGGAACACCTGAATTTCGTTTTCGGAACACTGAACAAGGAAATGTGGGAACTGCTTCACAGAAAGCATTTTACACATCATTTTGAACAGTTTGGGTTGTGGTAAACACGCTTTAAACCAATTAAAATCATCTTTTGAAATGAATTTCGCAGAAAAGGTTATCAATTTTAACGGAAATTTGAAATATTCGGGAAAATTGCCTAAAGAATTTCAAGTGTTGAATCCGTATTTAGATCATCCCGAGACGATGGACGTGATGCAAAAATTCTACCGGAAATATTATAACGATTCGGGGCAGAGAAAATTTATCCTCGGAATCAACCCCGGCAGAAACGGTGCGGGAACTACCGGAATTCCTTTCACCGATACGAAACGTCTGAAATCCGAATGTGGTATTGAAATGAAATCGGCTCGCACGCACGAAATTTCTTCGGTTTTTGTGTATGAAATGATTGCCGCTTTTGGCGGAGCAGAAAAATTTTACAAAGAATTTTACATCAATTCGCCGTTTCCTTTGGCGATTTTAAGATACACCAAAAACGGTTGGTTGAACGCCAATTATTACGACGACCGACAACTTTTTGAAGCCGTAAAACCTTTTATGAAGGAATCTTTAAAAAAGCATATCGCTTTGGGATTAGACGTTTCACAAGTTTTTGTGCTGGGAAAAAAGAATGCAGATTTCATTTCCAAACTGAACAAAGAAGAAAATTTTTTCGATAAAATCGCGGTTTTGGAACATCCGAGATATATTCAACAATACAAATCCAAAGAAAAAGATTTGTATATAGACAAATATATTTCAGTATTGAAAACGTGAAATTGCTGTCCATAACAAACTCGGTCTTGCCGTTTATAGACAAGACCGAGTTTTATATTTGACGAAAGGCAAAAAGCCGTGTCAGCCAAAGCCTTATTATTTTCTAATAAGTTTGGTGTTTTCTACGCCTCCGTTTACATAATGCACTTGAAGAACGTAGTTTCCTTTTGCCAAAGAAGATACGTTGATTTCTTTAGCGCCGGCAAATGTTTTAACCAATTTTCCGCTCATATCAAAAATTGCAATAGATCTAATATCATTATTAGCAGAAATCTTTACAACATCTGATGTCGGGTTCGGATAAATTTGAAGGTTGGATTTTACGGCAACGTCTTTTACAGCCATTGTGAGATCTCCATTGAATTTAAACATATCTGCAGTAGGTATGCCGCCTATCAGCAATTGGCTATACCCACCTAACACACCGGAAGTTCCATCAAAAAAACACATATTCTCTCCATAAGGACCAGCCCAGGCGGGATCTGTTTGTGGTATCTCTGTCCAAGTTAGTCCGCCGTCCGTAGTATATGCTGATCCCTGAAGTCCGGTACTTGCATTTTCTCCCACAGTAACATAGGTATTTTCTGTTCCGGGAATATATACTATTCTCCAATCATACCAACCGGTAAAGCCGCTGTCATCAATAGGCTCCCAATCACCTCCGTTTACTTTGCCCCATAAGCTGGTAATGCCGCCTTGTGTTTCGATTATTAAACCATTATTAGCATCTTTGAAAGCGTAAGATCCATGGGCACCATCTACAATTGCACCTCCAAAGTCCACACAAGGCGTAACTTGGGTATCCCATGTTGTTCCTCTATCCGGCGTGTGCAGAATTCTTCCGCTGGTGGTTCCCAACCAAATATCGTCTCCCAAAACCTGTATCATTCCTGTATAAGCACCTTCAATACCCGGCTGTACCGTACCAAATGCTGTCGGAGTATTCGGGATTGCTGTCCACGTAGCTCCGTCTGTGGTTCTATACATTTCAAATTGCGCATTTGCACCCGGGGCGTCTCCCGCTACAAATCCATTGTTGGCATCCCAAAAATAGACGACATCTGCAAATGAACCGGCAGCGTTGGTAAACATTCCCGTCATTTTAGTCCAGGTAGTTCCTGCATCCGTAGATTTCCAAACGCCATTTTGAGCGATACTGGTTGCACTTGGTGCTGTAACCGCCCACAGAGTAGTTGCTGAAACCGGAAAAACATCACTTAGAATAAAACCGGCAGCCAAACCTGTAGGAGCAAATTGTTTATTGGTCCAAGTGTTTCCTCCGTCCGTAGAATATCCTATATGCCTGTTAGTACCGCCAACGGCGGGATGAATATCCGCTCCATACATGTAAAGATTGGCACTAGACGCTTTAATGGAACGCGGCATTAGTCCCGGAGGGGGGCTGGTTACCGCCTTAACTTCCCACTCTTGTGCGCTTGCAAGGAAGCCAAGCGCTACAAAACTTGTTAGTAAAATTTTTTTCATAAGATTTAATTTTAAAATTACGGGGCTAATATACAAAAAAAATAATTCTGCAAATGTTTTTTTCTACTCTAAAATTGCAGGGTAATTGTATGATGTGGGAAAATATTTCCAATCATCTATAAAAAAACTCGGTCTTGCTATATTTAGCAAGACCGATTCATTGTCAATAAAGTATAAGACAAAAGGCAAATAGCCAACTGCTTTTTACTATTTTTTAATAAGTTTGGTGTTTTCTACACCCCCGTTTGCATAATGCGCTTGAAGAACATAGTTTCCTTTTGCCAAAGAAGATATGTTGATTTCTTTTGCGCCGGCATACGTTTTAACCATTTTTCCGCTCATATCGTAAATGGTAATAGACTTCACTTCATTGTTAGAAGAAATATTTACAATATCTGATGTTGGGTTTGGATAAATTTGCAAGTTGGATTTTGTGGCAACATCTTTTACAGCCATTAGCGGAAACGATCCATTGAATTTTAGAATTCCTGTAACTCCGGTAGGTCCGTCACTAAATTGCCCTGCCCATCCGGTAGAATTATTTAAGAACGAAACAGTTCCTCTTTGCTGCCCTTCATCACCCATGCTTACCCAAGTTATGCCTCCATCTGTGGAATAAGCAGAACCCATCCAAGTGTCATCGCCATTAGGATTAGCTCCTGTAGTTACATAAGTGTTAGTTCCCGGAACGTGAGCAATGTCTCCCCAATACCAAGTTCCGTTTAGCCCTAAATCATCCATAGGATTCCAAGTACCTCCGGCATCATCAGTATAATACATCACAACGCTTGTGCCGCCTCCATCTACGGCAATACAAATCCCGTTGTTGGCATCTTTCCATGCAAATGTACCGCTGGATCCGGCAACAATATTTCCGCCGTAGTCTTGCACCGGAGTGGATATCATATCCCAAGTAACACCTCTGTTCGCGGTGTGCAGAAGTCTTCCGCGACTGGTTCCTATCCATACATGATCTCCCAGAACATATTTGTTGTCTGCATTGTAGCCGTATTCATCGGGGTCTCCTGCCGCAGGACCTGTAACTGGAGTCCAGTTAGTTCCTCCATTAACGGTTCTGTAGATTTCAAAATTTCCGCCTACCGGTACCGGATCTCCGGCAGAAAATCCTTCGTTTGCATTCCAGAAATAGATTTGATTAGCAAATGAAGCGTTGGAATAAGCCGTTTGCTGTGTCCAAGAAGTACCGCCGTTTGTTGTTTTATAAATGCCGTTACCTGCCGGATTTGTACCGGTAGGAGCCGTAACAATAAATGCGGTTTGGGCATCAATAGCCGCAACATCAGAAATCATAACACCGGTTTGATTGGTAAGTCCGGTAACGTTCTGCGGAGTCCATGTAGTACCTCCGTTGGTGGTTTTTGCCAGCACTTTTGGGTATGTTTGCGCACCGGAACCGTCATAAACGCTAATCCAAACGTTGTCGGCATCTATGATGGAGATAGTCTGCACGGCAAAGCTTGTTGAGAGATGTGTTCCTTGCGGAATCCACGAATACTGTGCCGTTGCCAATGCAGACAACGCCACAAAACCTGTTAGTAAAATTTTTTTCATAAGATTTAATTTTAAAATTTATGGGGCTAATATACAAAAAAATTGTATTGTGCAAAGTTTTTTTGGGGGATGCTACCGGGTCAAACAAATTAAAATTTTAAATGTTTATAACAAATGAATAAATACATTTAATAATTGTTCAACATTTAAGTATAATTTTAATGAAAAGAATTTTTAAAAAGGTTTGAAAATATTTTAAACGCAAAGATTTCACTCTGCAACCGGAAAAACGTATTAAGAGAACACAAGCCCTTGCTAAATAAAATGCCTTTGCGTTTTCGAAAAATTTGGATAAAAGTATGGCGAACCTTTAGCGTAAAAAAAGACGATGGATTAACATTTTTTA
>JAITMJ010000152.1 GCA_031277475.1 Flavobacteriaceae bacterium | reverse complement strand
TACGCGGGCGGGCTGTTCTTCGCCTTTGGGGAAAGCGTCTTCGTCGGAATATGGCGCGGTGAATACGTCGGGAATGCCCGTAAATTCGTTGTAATACGAGCCGCCGTTGTGGTAGTGGCTAATCTCTAATATTCTATACGTCTCCATCGCGTGCTTGTTGATGTCCGTAAATTCCGCCAAACTGCCCATCCGCAGAAACGGTGCTATACTTTTTCCGGTGATTTGCATCAGGCTCGCGCGGCGTTCTTTTTCCAACCGCACGGCTTCTTCCAATTCGTTTTTTGCCTGCCCGTCTATGATTCCCGTTTGGTTGAAGTGCATTTTGGGCTTCTTTTTGAATAGGGGTTTGGATCGGTTCTCGGCTACGCTTTGGAAGGGGTCGGTTTTGTATTGGGCTTGGATGCTTGCGGAATCTTGTTCTATTTTTTCGCCTGTTTCGGCATCGTAAGCCAGATAACTAAAATCCTGCGCTCCGATTTTCAAAGCATATTTTATCCCAAGTAGTTCATCGCCCTCGCGAAGTTTCACGATGGGTTGTATTTCTCTGCCGAAAAGAAGTTGCTCGCCGTCGTAGTAGAGAAATTCGCCGTGTCGTTTTGCTAATCTTTGGATAAATTCGTAGTCGGATTCTTTGTACTGAACGGTGTAGGGCAAAACTTGTTTTACATTGGGCAATTCTACTTTTACGCGGGATTCGGTAGGATAAATTTCGCAAACTTCTTTGATGATTTGTTCTAATGTTTTGCTCTCGAAACTTCGGCAGTCTTTGCCGCTTTCCAGCAAAATACTCGGTGAAAATCCTGTGATGATGAGGTCGCCGTAGCCTGTGCCTTTTTTGTTGTTATTAATGCCACCAATGATTCCGGTGAAAGATTGCATAATTTGTCCGTATTGGTGGTAGGTAATCGTGATTTCGTTGCCGAGCATATTTTTGGAATTTTCCAATACGAAACCCGTGAAACTATCTATCGCATCGTCATTCACGGTAATTTTAAACGTGTCGTGCGCATTGGTTTTTTGGTGAAGTTCTACATGATAGCTTTCTTTGGCAAGAAATTTTTTACCGTCCATCGTAAGAAGACAATATACATGCGGATTTTCGGGGTCTTTCAGCCAATCCTCAAAGGAACGATACGTCCCAAATACGGTGGATAAATCCATGTCGTTTTCCATTGTGGTGTGTTTTATAAAAGTTATACTATTTTAACCCTTGCATTCAAAAGCAATAGGTATGTCTTGTTCCAAATATACAAAATATCAGACAGTTACAATATTCTCTTTAATGTATAAGTGGTTGATTTTATTCGTTCCAGAGTTTTTCGTGAACGGCTCCATTCATGCTGAATTTTCTGGCAATTAGGTGCATTTCTATCTGTAGCGGCTCCTCGTTGCTTGCATTAAAATGTTCCGAAAACTCTGTGCAATAGGCTTTTTCAAATACAAGTTCTTGCAACTTGCTCATCGCATCTCTACGGTAAAAGATTATTTTTCCGTCTTTAACCTTATGGTGGTCAAACATCCAGTCTAATAATTCCGGATTTCCGGTGCTTTCGATACGGATTACAATCTCTCCGCCTTGCGGAATTCCCCAAGGTTTCCCGGTTTCATTTATGGGACGGGTGAATTTGTATTTACACTCTAATATATTATAGGTGTTTCCGTCTAATTCTAATTTTGATAAAAAGGACATATTTTTTTCGTTTTGCTTATGGGCTTTTGAGCCGTGTTTATTTTTTCAAAAAGAAAAAAAATGGGTAATATTTCTTATTACCCATTTTTTATTTTACAGGGTTACACCCATTCGTTTTCATAAGCTCCACTGCCCAATTCTATTTTCCGCGCGGAGATTGTAAAGTTTTCGGTAAGCGGATTGTCTCCTGTGGAATCAAATTTCTCTTTGTGCTTCACCAGATAGGCTTCCGTGAATTTCAATTCTTTTAAAGTGGCATTACTGTCTCTTTTCAAAAACACAACACTTCCGTCTTTTCTTTCAAATGAATTGCTCATCCACTCGAAAAGATCGGTGGCTCCGGTACTTTCTACGGTGATATCTATTTTTCCGCCTCGTGTTACAGAGGAAGGTCTTCCTGTGGCATCGGTTTCTTGAAACAAGCCGTAACTTGCATTCAGTACGTTATATTCTTTGCCTGCCACTTTTAATTTTGCTTTAAATGACATTTTTTAATTTTTTTTTAAGATTAATAAAAATTTACTACACCCACTCGTTGATGTGTTTAGCATTACCCAATTCGATTTCTTTTGCTGAAAGCACAAAAGACTCGGTGAGCGGATTATCGCTGATACTATCGAAGTCTTCTTTGTATTTTACAATGTAGGCTTCTTTGAATTTCAATTCTTTCAGCGTAGCATCGCTGTCTCTTTTTACAAAAGTAATACTCCCATCTTTTCTCTCGAATGAATTGGTCATCCATTCAAAAAGATCGGTTTCTCCTGTTCCTTCTACTGTTAAGTGAATTTTCCCACCTCGTACTACGGAAGATGGTCTTCCTGTGGGGTCAGTCTCCTGTAGCATTCCAAATTCTACAGCCAATACGTTGCGCTCTTTTCCGGCAACTTTGAATTTCGCTTTAAATGACATAACTAAATATATTTAAGGTTTAACTAAAATAACTACCAAATATGGAATATATTTCCTATGTTCTCCAAAATATACCTCTTTACAAAAACCAAACATGGAATACATTTCTCTGCAAAGGTAAATCCTTTTTTTTAATCCCGCAAGTTTTTTTTTATTTTTTTTGAAAAAAAATAAAAAGTGCAGGTTTTTCCTGCACTTCTTTGAATAATTTAATTCTAAGTTTTATTTCTGCTGTTCGTAATCGGTTTCCCACTCGTTGCCATCGTCTCCTTTATGCCCGTCCATTTTAATCAGGAAGTTTTTAGCAGGAAAGTACGGTTTCATGTGAATATCCAAATGGATTCGGTCTTTTTGTACCGGATCTTGTTCAAATTTTCGGATTTCAAAATTTTCGATTAGTTTTCCGGGTCCCGTAATGCCATCCAAGAAACGAACAATTTGATTCATAATTTCTTTTCGGGTAACGGCAGTAAAGTTTTCAAACGCTCTTCTGTTAAGGAAATCCATCAATACTTTGGTTACATAATCGAATACTCGGACTACGGAATAGGTTTGAAGTCCCAGATTATCACCATTAAACAAAGTTTTACCTGAAAATGCCATTACTTTTCCGTATTCATTAACCATAGGAATTAATCCCATGTTTTCGAGATTGGCAATTTCGCTTTTCTTTAAGTCAAATTTTACACCGCTTACTTCGTTCATTCCTCCGAATTTTTTTCCGGCGGTAACTTGGGACATTAGTGTTTTATACACTTTTCCTGCCAATGCTCCGGATGGTGGAATATACAAATCATCCAATTCATCAATTTCTTCAAATCTTCCTCTTCCCACAAGCCAATTACAAGTCATCAACACATTGGAACGGTAAATATCTCCACCTGTAAGATAAGCTTGATCAAACATTTCCATCACGTCATCCGGTTCATCCAAATGTTCGAAATCGGTTATCAGCATTACTTTATTGTCGTGGGCTATTTTTGCCCATTTTTCAACCACGGCATTGGAACCTAAATATCCCGGAATTACCAAGAGTCCGTAATTGTTTTTTAAATCCAATCGGTCATAATTATCGGCAAGTTCTGCATGAATGGTATCAATAAAACGGGTATTATCCAAATCTTTCAACTGCTCTAATGTAGCATTAACCACGGTTACATTTTTTACTTTATCGGATTCGGTGTTTTTGTAGAACAAGGCTACCGTTCTATAATTGCTCTCCAATTCACGAGTTATATCTACTGCTTTGGAAAGATTTTTTGAAAGCAGTTCTTCTGCTGATTTTCTTTGGTCTTCGCAGTGGGCAACCATATCGGTTAAAGAATCGCTTTGGTTAATCACACTTGCCCATAGTTCCAAGGTTTTCTTTAGTGTTTCTCTTTCTTTTTCTTTTCCTTTTTCGGTAAGAAATATTTTTCTTCTTGCCTTTCTATCGGGGTTGATATTTTGAACATTTTCAACGGAAGTTTCCAATAAATCGAAACCACCGTAACGTGCCAATCTTTCAACGGATTTGTCCAAGGAAATCTGTCCTCCTTTTTTTGGTTCGAGAACAGGCGTTTCTGTCTGTTGTATATCTTGTTTTTGTGCCATTGTATTACTTTTTATAGTTTATTTGTTTTCTTCCAATTCTGTAATAAGGGACTGCAACGTATCATACAGTGCCTTTTTTGCATCCGGATCTTCCAGAGCGGCTTTGAGAATCTTATTCGTTTTTAGCTGTTTAACAATTTTCTGATATTGGTCTTTTTCGGTTTCCAATCCGGTCAAAAAGTTGCTTTGAGCTGTAATTCCTTTGGTTCCAAAATCATCCAGATTCTTAAATTTAAGGTTTTCAGCCTTAACAGCTCCGTTTGCATCCTCAAAATCAACTTTGATTTTCGGTTTGTAGTGTTCAAATACTTTTTCCACGGTTGTCAGTCCTTCCACCAATTCGGGTTTTACCGGATCATCGGCGGTGAGTTTTTGTGCGACAAGCGTTCTGTTTTGTGGAATCTCCGTTATGGCTTCGTTTGCATCCAACGGCACTTCGTTTCCGCCTATTCCTTTGTTTGATATCATAATATTTAAAGTTTAATAATTTCAGTTTCTGTCAGATGATATTATTCTTTCTATACAATGCTCCAAAATGGAAACTATTCAAACATTGTTTAATTTCATCTGTATGCTTTCTTTTGTTTTTATTTGCTTTTTTTAACAAATATAAAAAAAATTATAATATGCAATAATTTTTCACTTTATTAGACATCTTTCCAATTAAAATGTTTTATAGCAGAGGTTTTTGGTTGCTTTCTTAATGTTCACGATTGCCGTAATTAATTGCCAAGTAGTTTCATAATTTTTGTGTTTTCCTCGGT
>JAITMJ010000149.1 GCA_031277475.1 Flavobacteriaceae bacterium | reverse complement strand
ACCGAGGAAAACACAAAAATTATGAAACTACTTGGCAATTAATTACGGCAATCGTGAACATTAAGAAAGCAACCAAAAACCTCTGCTATAAAACATTTTAATTGGAAAGATGTCTAATACAAAGTTTGCAAATTCGCATTATTGGAAACATCCAATGTCGTTAATTGATTGGAGTCGCAATATAGTTCTTGTAAATTGATATTATTGGAAATGTCCAACGTTGCCAATTGAGAGTAGTTGCAATTTAACATCTGTAAATCGACATTCTTAGATAAATCCAACGAAGTAATTTGAGTTTCAACACATTGTAGCCATGTCAAATCGGTATTATTAGAAATATCCAGCGTTGCCAGTTGGTTGTATGAGCAGTTTAATGACAATAAATTAACATTGCCGGATACGTCTAACGAAGTAAGCGGATTGCTGTCGCACCATAATTCTTGCAGATTAATATTGTTAGAAAGATTCAGTGCTGTAAGTAAATTATTGTTACACGACAATTCCAATAAATTACTATTGTTAGAGACATTTAGAGACGTAAGTTGAAGGTCGTTGCAATGCAAAACTTGCAGGCTATTCATTCCTGAAATATCTAATGTTGTAAACAGATTATTGGAACCTCCGCAATCTAAAAATTGTAAATTGGGATTGTTTGAGACATCTACCGGTGCTGTAAATTGATTGTTGTAATAATCCAAATGCTGCAAATTAATATTATTGGAAACATCTAACGTTGAGAGTTGGTTTGATGTAAATCTTAATTTCTGTAAATTAATGTTATTGGCTACATTCAACGCTGTAAGTTGATTTGCTGCACAATCCAAATCTTGCAAATTAGGATTCCCTGAAACATTCAACGTGGTGAGCGCACAATTGATACATTCCAATGTTTGCAAATCGGCATTTCCGGAAACATCCAACGAAGCCAGATCAAAATTGTAAGAACAATACAAAGTTTGCAGATTAGTATTGTTGGAAACATCTAACGAAGTAAGTGAATTCCACGTACAACCCAAATTCTCCAAATTCGTAAAATACTCTATTCCTTGCATGGATTCAATTTCGTGGGAACCCACATCCAAATCTGTAACCGCCGCCGCTTCCGCTTGCGAAATCTCGCCGTCTGAATTGGTATCAACGCCGGCGTCAATCAATGCCGTTTTAAAATTGGCATCGGGAATGTTTATGTTTTGGGCGTTCGCAAACGTTGCAAACACTATCAGGCACATGACCAAGCCTTTCATCAGTAAAAATCTTTTCATTTCTAAAAATTTTAATTTATTGCCTCCACTTTACGGCTGTCGGCTTCTCCGCTTGCCCCCGGTCTCTCCGAAGGAATGGAGCGGGGCGGTTATAATTTACTTGTTTTTTGTTTTGCCTTTTTGTTGATTTGCGAACAAAAAATCGGTAAAACTCTTGTTGAATTTTACCGATTGAAATACTTTTTTCGATTTTTTCGAGTCGTAGATGATTTTTTATAAAATCAGGGCGGCGGCTATAATCCGTTGAACGATAATAGTTTCATTTTCAACAGTATAAATAATAGCCATTTTTTTGTAATTGATGTTCCTTACAGTTGAGCCATGTTGCAACAATAGAGACTCTCTTTCACTTACTGCTACGCCGACTCCATAAAACGATAAATGTCTTATGGCATCATAAATACCTCGAATATATTTGTCTGCCGTGATTGGTTCAAAGAGTTCATAAGCAATATAATCGTGAACATTTTCAATGTCTTGAAACGCGGAATCTGTAATCCTTACGATATATCTACGCATAACAAATCACAGCATTTTAAAATTTTCCGCATCCTCGTTGTTCCATTTTGTGCGGCGGGCATTAACAATTTTACGCCCATATTCGCCATAAAAATCAATAAATTTCTTATCAATTCGGTCGAATAACTCCTCCACGGAATACAACTGCTTTTTATCGGAGTTGATTGCTTGTTTCTTAACTATTGCCATTATTGTATCTTTTTATTTGTCCGGTTTTTAAGAACTACGAAAGTACGAAAAACTTACAAACCGCATACACCAGATTTTTTTCGGTAAAATTATTGATTAAATTGTCAATTATTCCACATAGCCAAGTTCGTAGTTTTTTTCAAGATTATTAAAATACAGACTTTCAATCGGAAACATCAAATCGCCGTGTTTGCCCCAATAAATATCGCCGTGATCGTCAATTCTGTATTTTTTGAATTTCGACAAATCTCTGTATTTATCATACTGCGGATGCGGATGTTTAAACAAATAATTGCCGAAATCCACATCGTTCACCGTACCATCTGAAAATGACAGTCTTATGATGTAATGATCAATATATTCGGATTTTATAATAGAAAGATTATCGGGTATCATTTTATATTTATCTTTTTTAATTTCAATATTTCCTTGTCTATCTTTTTCTTTATTCTAATGCGTTTCACGGCTGATTTAAGTATAAAATACTTCATCCATTTTTTTACGATATCATCAGCATAAAAGAGTATAAAATCTTTTGTGATTCTTTCATCATTAGCCAAAAGCATCTCCTTGCCGCGCCTTTTCCGTATTTTTATTTCGGTCAATACATCATTGAAAATAATCAAATCAAATATCGTTTCTTTGTCTCCTTTTTTCACATGAACGTGAATAGGATCGTGTTCGTTGGAATAAAAGTAGAAAATCAAGCCCAGGTTAAACGCATTAAATTCTTCGAACATTATTATGCCTAACCACATAGAAACATAGTTTTTGTAAAATATTATACACATAGATTTTCGCAAAGCGAAAAAACAAATGTGTGTCTATGTTTCTATGTGGTTGTTTTTCATTAAAATATTTGTAATATGGTATTATTTTCATAAAATCTTAATGCGTTTGACCTGAATCAGACCGAAGTATTCATATATTTCAGGCATAGTTTGCTATGTTTGCATTTGCACCACAAAATTACATTATTTTCACAAAAAAGTGTTATCAATCTTTCTTCGGTAAAATTCAATATGTCAATGAACTGCTAATCTTATTGACTTTTTGCTTGTTACTTCTTTTTGAACCGACAACCAAAAAATCTCGCTACAAATTTGAGCCGTTTTTCCACACAAAACAATACCGGAAAACAGCCGTTTTTATACCCCCAGAAAACAGGGGGTCGGTTTTTTGTTATCTTTGTTAAAAATCGTTCACAATGAAAAAATATATATTCTGTTTTCTGTCGGTTTTATGGTGTTTTTCCGCGTTCGGACAAAGCAAAACCGAAATAGACAGCCTGCTGAAACTATTACCCAAAGCCAAAAAAGACACCAATTTGGCGTTGCTCTATCTTGATATTGGCAAGGCTTATGAACAAAGCAATCATAAAACTGCGGCTAAATATTATTATAAAGCCAAAAAACTAAGCGAGGAAATCGGCTATGAAAGAGGAAATATGCTGTTTGCATTCGCTTCCATAAGAATTCTCTCCGGAAGCGGCAAAATAGATTCTTTGTTGATATTCGAAAAACAAGCGTTGGAAATTGCCAAAAAATTGGAAAATCCTCTTGATATCGGACGCGGATACTACAATATCGGTATGGCTTATTGGTACAACAATATGTACGACAGTGCCGTTGTTTACTACAACCGCGCCCAAAAATACTGGGAAAACAATCCTAAATATCTCGCCAATCTGAATGTTGCCAGAGCAAATCTTTACTCTTATTTGAAACGATATGCCGAAGCCCGACCGGAAGGCGATAAAGCGTTGCAATATTTCCGAAAAGAGAAAGATTCTCTCCTCATTGCCGGAACATTAGTGAATTTAGCACCTGCTTACATAGAAACTGCAGATGTGGAAAAAGGAAAAAAAATGTTGGAGGAAGCCATTAAAATCGCCGAAAAAAAACATTATGACGATATTAAAGCAAACGCATTCAATAATCTTACCGAAATATACATCAAAACCGATGATTCAAAGATAAAAATGTATGCTGAAAAAACGTTGTCTTACGCGAAAAAATCAAGCAATCCGAGAATAGAAGCAAGCGCATGGAACAGTTTGAGCATTTATTACCTCCGTTCCGGAAATTTTGAAAAATCCCTTGCCTGCCTTGATTCCTCATTGGCAATATCTTCCCGAAACAATTCATTGCGAGATAAAGCGGAAACACTTGTATCAAAAGCAAAAACACTATATGCGATGGGAAAATTGAAAGAAGGCGAGAACGTTTGGCGCGAAGCAGATTCTTTGCAGGAAAGAATCCGCGGCGATGAAATCCAACGCCGAATCGTTCTCTCCGAAAAAATGTTTGAAACCGAAAGAAAAGAAGCGCAAATAAAACTTCAAGAAACCCAACTGAAACAAAAAAATACGCTCAACTATATTTTTGCGGGCAGTGCCGGCGTTGCCCTCATCATCGCTTTGTTGGTTTACCGAAACTATAAACACAGGCAAAAATTGCAACGCGCAGAAATCGAGGAACTCGAAAAAGAAAAACAACTTTCCGCCGCACAATCTCTGCTGAAAGGTCAGGAGGACGAAAGAAGCCGGCTCGCCAAAGATTTGCACGACGGATTGGGCGGTTTGCTCAGCGGCGTGAAATTGCAACTCGGAGAAATGAAAGAAAATATCGTGCTGTCGCCGGAAAACGGAACGCTGTTCAATCGCGCGCTCGGCAGATTAGACGAATCCATCTCCGAAATGCGCCGCGTAGCACACAATATGATGCCGGAAACATTAGTAAAATTCGGACTTCAAAAGGTTTTGCAGGATTATTGCAACGGTTTGAACGCATCGCAAAATCTCATCATCAACACCAATTTTCACGGCTTGGAACAGCGCATAGATTCCACGACAGAAATGATGATTTACCGCATCGTGCAAGAATTGGTGAACAACGCCGTGAAACATTCGGCGGCGAGTTCTATTTTGGTTCAGGTAACGCGCCACGAAAAATTGCTTTCGGCAACTGTGGAAGACGATGGCAAAGGTTTTGACATTTCCGCAGCAGAAATAAAAAACAGCGCAGGTATGCAAAACATCCGTTCCAGAATAGATTATTTGCGCGGAAAAATGGATATTCAATCGCAGCCCGGAAAAGGAACTTCAGTGTATGTGGAGTGCGAGGTGGAATAGAAGTGCGGGTTTCGAGTTTCGAGTTTTGAGGTTTGAGGTTGTTACGTTGAGCAATATCATCCTGAGCTTGTCGAATGACAAGTCGAAATATTGAACTAAAAAATGTGTAGATTTTGACTTCAATCTGACAGGCTAAACGCATTAAAAAATGTTAATCCATCGTCTTTTTTTAACGCAAAGTTCGCCATATTTTTATCTTGATTTTTCGAAAACGCAAAGGCATTTTATTTAGCAAAGGCTTGTGTTCTCTTAATGCGTTTTTCCGGTTGCAGAGTGAAACGACTTTGCGTTTAAAAGATTTTCAAACCTTTATAAAAATTCTTTGCATTAAAATTATACTTAAATGCTGAACAATTATTAAATATATTTATTTATTTGTTATAAACATTTAAAATTTTAATGCGTTTGACCTGCAATCTGACATTTTGTCGTCAAAACTCGTCCTTAATTCCATATCTTTGCAAAAATTTTAAATAAAATGAGCAGAGATCATCATTCCGATAAACCAAAACGACCGAGAATTTCAACCGGTCGAAATAAATCTGAAAATTCCGGAAATTCTCGCGGCTCAAAACTTGGGGGAAAATCTTTTGACTCTCGCGAAAAATATGCCAAAGGCGACTTTAAATCTAAAAAAAGAAATCTTAAAAATTTTAATGAAAAAGACGAAGATAAAGCAAAATCTTTCGTTCAAAAAAGGCGATTTCAAAAGATTGAAAAAGACATCAATAAAGATACAATTCGCCTCAACAAATACATTGCAAACGCCGGAATTTGCAGCAGAAGAGAAGCTGACGATTTGATAAAACAAGGCTTGGTTCAGGTGAACGGAAAAGTGGTTACGGAAATGGGTTATCAAGTTCAAAAAACGGACAAAGTGGTTTTCGACGGACAAAACATCACACCCGAAAAACCGGTTTACGTTCTGCTGAACAAACCGAAAGGCTACATTTCCACAACCAAAGACGAAAAAGCCAGAAAAACCGTGATGGATTTGGTGGCAAACGCTTCGCCGTACAGATTGTTTCCCGTCGGGAGATTAGACAGAACCACCACCGGAATTATTCTTTTGACGAACGACGGACATCTCACAAAAAAATTAACGCATCCTTCATTTGAAGTTAAAAAAATTTACCACGCGGTTTTAGACAAAAAACTTTCCCGCGAAGATTTTAATTTAATAAAACAAGGCATTCGTTTGGAAGAAGGAATTGCGGCGGTTGATGATATTTCTTATATCGACGGCAAACCGAAAAACGAAATCGGTATCGAAATTCATATCGGTTGGAACCGCATTATCCGAAGGATTTTTCAAAAATTGGGATACGAAGTGGAAACGCTGGATCGTGTGATGTTTGCGGGACTTACCAAAAAAAATGTGAAACGCGGACATTGGCGAATCCTCACCGAATTGGAAGTGAACAATTTAAAAAAATTATAACTGCGGTAAACGGTCTAAACCCTGACCAAAAAGTAAAAAACTACATAAAAAGATTGTTTTTGATCTTTAAATAAATTATCTGCCTTTGAAATAAGAGGCGTTATAAATCTTGAATTTTAATTTATCATTTTGAATAAAACCATCATCATCACCGGAACTTCTTCAGGAATCGGTTTTGCGCTTGCCGAATATTTCGGGAAGAAAGGACACCGCGTTTACGGTTTCAGCCGAAAAAATCCTGAATCGGAGTTTTTTAAAACCATCTCGACCGATATTACCGATCTTTCGCAAATAGAACTTTCTGTTGCCGAAATTCTGAAAACGGAAAACAAAATAGACGTTCTCATAAACAATGCAGGAATGGGAATGACGGGTGCTATAGAAGATTCCACGAAAGAAGAAATTTTAAAATTGTTCAGCCTGAATTTGGTCGGTGCCGTTCAAATGATGAATGTTTTAATACCGAAAATGCGCGAACAAAAATTTGGGAAAATCATCAATATTTCAAGCATCGGTTCGGAAATGGGGCTTCCGTTTCGCGGATTTTATTCTGCTTCGAAATCGGCGTTGGACAAAGTAACCGAAGCCATTCGTTACGAAATTTCGGCGTGGAATGTTCAAGTTTGTTCGCTGCATCTGGGCGATGTCAAAACCAATATTGCGGAAAACCGCATCAAAACAAAAGTTTCCGAACCATACAAATTGGCTTTTGAAAAAGTACATTCGCTGATGAATACTCATGTCAATTCCGGAACCGAACCTTTGAAAGTTGCCGTTTTCATCGAGAAACTTTTAAGCCGAAAAAAATGGAAAGCACATTATTATTTCGGAAAATTCGGGCAGAAAATCGGTGTTCCGCTAAAATGGTTTCTCCCTCAAAACGTTTACGAAAAGCTGATGAAAAAATACAATAAAATAGATTGATTGTAAACACACGTATTGACGGAAATCAGTAAAGAAAAACAACAATGTCATAAAAAACTAAAATATTTCATGTTTGTCCCGAAATTCAGAAGTATTTGGATTTAAATTCTTTGCATCCTCGCGGCTTTGCGTGAAGAAATCCGCGCAAACAAAGATACGAAGGCGCAAAAATTTTGTATTTCTCTTGTAAATTTAAAATCTATGACAATCCCGTCATTTTTTCGAGATTTTTTTTCACATTTTATATTTTCTAAAAGCCGCAATAGTTTGATAGATGCCGTAATATGTCAATATGCGAAAGATTAGAAATAATATATGTAACCCTATTGAGTAATGTTCTTCACTGAATTGTATAGAATAATCATTGTCTTTGGAAAACAATGAAGCAATATTGAAAATATTTGAAAAATATGAGAGAAAAAATTCAACACCTTTTCTTGAGTAATCAAAATGCCAATTATTGCACCGAGACAAAAAAAACATGGAAACGGAGGCGGCAACAATTGTAAAAACGATTCCTCTTGCCCAACTTGTCCCGTGATTATTTGAAATCCGATTAAGCGAAATAAGCCACCAATCGAGCCTTAACAAAGAACTATAATTCCAATTCCAGAATTTCCAATTTATTTTTTTAATGCGTTTTTTTAACTTTTCTATCCAATTTTCCCCAAATTTTAATTCTTTGTCTTCCGTTATATATTCCCATTCCGCGTTCATTTCCAAAGCATGAAAACGTTTGCTTTCTATATAATCCTGCTGCTCGTGAAGTTTCTTTTTAAAAAGCGTATAAACACTGCGATATGCCTTTTTTATTTTTAATCCGTCAGTGATTAAAGTAAAATTACTTTCCGGTGAATAACTGAAATCTAAATAGTTAATATTTGTATTTTCCAAAGCAAAAAAAACGTTCAAAACCATATTGCCGAAAATTGCATTTCCGGAAAATTTTGCTCCGCTGAAATATACACCTCCGGAAAATTCTGCTTCGCCGAAATCTGCATTTCCGGAAAATTCTGCTCCATCGAAATCTGCATTTCCAGAAAATTTTGCATAGTGAAAACCTGTATCTCCGGAAAATTCTGCTCCGATAAAATTTGCATATCCTAAAAATTCTGCTCCGACGAAATATGCATTTCCGGAAAATTTTGCTCCATTGAAATTTGCATTTCCGGAAAATTCTGCATTACTGAAATTTGCTATGAAAATTCTTTCTTTTAAATCTGCTGAATCTGCATTTATGGAAAATTTTGCTCCGCTGAAATCCGCAAATCCGGAAAATTTTGCTTCGATGAAATCTGCATTTCCGGAAAATTCTGCTCCGCTGAAATATGCCTCTCCGGAAAATTTTGCTCCGATGAAATATGCATATTCGGAAAATTTTACTCCGCTTAAATTTGCATTTCCTAAAAATTCTGCTCTGTTGAAACGTGCAAATCTGGAAAATTCTGCTCCGTTGAAATATACATATCCGGAAAATTCTGCTCTGTTGAAATTTGCGCTTTCAGAAAATTTTGCTCCGCTGAAATATGCATATCCGGGAAATTCTGCTTCGCTGAAATCTGCATATCCGGAAAATTTTGCTCCGATGAAATCTGTAAATTCGGAAAACTTTGCTCCCATGAAAACTGCTTCTCCGGAAAATTCTGCTCCTTTGAAATTTGCACGTCCGGAAAATTTTACATTGCTGAAATCTGCATCTTCATCAAAAATAAAAATCGGATGTTCTTTAAGCCAATTCTCATTATAATCAATTTCTTCGTATTCATCATCCCTATTTTTTCCTGTTTTATCAAAATAAATTTTTGCAAAAATATCTCTCGGATTAAATTCAAAAATCCGGTTGCTAAAATCGTAATCTCCTGCTAATAATTGTTTTTCAAATTGTTCGGCGGTAATTTTTGTGCGTTCAATATGTTCCGGTGTTTCGTTCATTTTGCATTTTTTTAATCCGTGATAATGTGCGCTAAATTGTCTCAAAATTAAAGAAAAAACTTTTTTCTTAACTTTATAAAATGAAAATTTTTACAATTTTGCTATTTTCGCTTTCTTGCACGCTTTCGGCGCAGAAAATTTTCCCGATGGATTCTTTGAAATTGCGCGATGTTGAAGATTTTTTTGCGGATGATTACGGAAATATTTACCTCTACAAAAACAAAGATTTCAGTTTTACAAAATACGATTCGCTGGGAAAACAGACGGCAAAAGTGATGATGACACTTCCGTTCAAAGTTCAAAATGTGCAAAATTTGCTCAATATTTTTCTCTTTTCCGAAAATGCTCAAGAATTGAAAATGCTCGACACCAATCTCAATGAAATTCAACACATTGACTTTCGCCAAAAGTTCGGTTTTGTGAAATCTGTTTATGCGGAAGATTTGCAGCAGATTTGGATTTTAGACGAAAGCACGAAACGTTTGATTCAATACAACTACCGAAACAATGCGACAATTAATTCCTATCCGTTTGATATAGAATACAATAGCGTGAAATCTATCCTCGTTTTTGAGGGTAAATTATATTTAATTGCCGAAAATCGGTTTGAGGTTTATAATTTTAAAGGCGAGAAAATTTTTGAAAAAGAGGTTGAAAATCCGCGAAAACTTTACCGCGAAAATTCGGAAATTTTTGTAGCGGGAAATCATAAAATCTATAAATTCCGATTTCCCGAATCTTTTGAAACCGTTTTTAGCAGGGAAAATTCTGACTTTGTGGATAAAAATTCATCATTATATTTTGAACTGAAACAAGGGAAACTTTATATTTGTTTTTAGGTTGCAGGTTTTAGGTTGTTGGGATTGATTCTGAATCTTAAACTTTTAAAATTGAATGTTGAAATTGACAAAAAAACTCTGTGCCTCTAAAACTCTGTGTTCTCTGTGTGAAATTCTTTTTTCTCACAGAGAACACAGAGAAGAGTAAACTTTGAATTTTTGAACTTTAAACAAAATTAAAAATGCACATCGCCATCACAGGAAACATCGGAGCCGGAAAAACCACTTTAACGCAAATGCTTTCAAAACATTACGGCTGGGAAGCGCAGTTTGAAGACGTGGATCACAATCCGTATCTAGAAGATTTTTACGCAGATATGAACCAGTGGAGTTTTGCGCTGCAAATTTACTTTTTGGGAAGCCGATTTCGGCAAGTAAAAGAAATTCGCGAAAGCGGAAAAAACATCGTTCAAGACAGAACCATTTACGAAGATGCCTATATTTTTGCGGAAAATTTGCACGATATGGAGCTGCTTTCCGAAAGGGATTTCGACAATTATTTTTCCATTTTTAAATTGATGAAAGGTTTTGTTTCCGCTCCGGATTTGCTGATTTATTTGAAGTCAGACATTCCGAATTTGGTGAAAAAAATCTACAAACGCGGTCGCGAATACGAGGCATCCATCAGCATTGAATATCTTTCCAAACTCAACCAAAAATACGAAAAATGGATTTCCGAATACAAGGAAGGAAAACTGCTGATTATCGAAGTGGATGGTTTGGATTTCGTGGAACATCCCGAAGATTTTGGCTTAATTCTCGATAAAATAGACGCAGAAGTGAACGGACTTTTTTGATAAACGACTAAATGACGGGCACAATTTTTATACCTCGGAAACCCGCACCTCACACCTCGAAACACACCTGATAAAAACCATTTGTGATTTATGACTTAGGTCATATTTCGCATCAATTTTATATTGTATTTTTGTTAAAAATATAAATTCAGTATATGAAAAACTTAAAACCCCTATTAGTCGGCATTATTTCTATTGCCCTTATCTCTTGTGGAGGAGATAAAAAAACAGACGATACATCGACGTCAACAGGAACTACAGCATCAACCTCAACAACTTCTTCATCTACTTCCGGTGATTACGACCCGAAAAGAGGATTGGGAAAATGGGATGAAACCAATGTGGATGTCAGCAAATTTGATCCGGCAATGGCTGCGGAAGGAAAAAAAGTGATGGAAGTGAAATGCACGGCTTGCCACAAAACTACGGACGAAAAATTGGTAGGTCCGGGCTGGAAAGGAATCACCACCAGACAAACGGCACATTGGATTATGAACTTTATCACGAATCCCGATCCGATGATCAGCGTGGATCCCGAACTTCAGAAGCAACTCGAAATCTGTTTGGTAAGAATGCCGAACCAAGGATTGAACGATACCGAAGCCAGACAAATTGTGGAATATATGAGAGAGAATGATGGAGCGAAATAATAATAATATAAATATATGTAACTATGAAAAGTTTGAAACTTTTTGGAATTTCTGTGATTGCCGTTGCGGCAATAGTAACGAGCTGTAAACCAAAAGGCGCCGAAAGCGCAGCAGTTGGCGATGCAGCGGAAAAAGTGTATGTGGCGCCGGGAAAATATGACGAGGTTTACAACTTTGTGAGTGGCGGTTTTAACGGACAAATGGGCGTTTATGGTTTGCCAAGCGGCAGACTATTAAAAGTAATTCCTATTTTCTCCGTAAATCCTGAAAACGGTTATGGCTTCAGCGAAGAAACCAAACCGATGCTTGAAACTTCTCACGGATTTGTTCCGTGGGACGACCAACATCACCTTGAACTTTCCCAAACCAACGGCGAACAAGACGGAAGATGGATTTTTGCAAATGCCAACAACACGCCTCGTGTGGCGAGAGTGGATTTAAAAACGTTCAGAACGATGGAAATCATCGAATTGCCAAATTCTGCGGGCAACCACTCGTCTCCGTTCATCACGGAAAATACGGAATACGTGGTTGCAGGAACACGTTTTGCAGTTCCGACAGACGATGCGAACGGAGATGTGCCGATTGATTCTTTTAAAGAAAATTTCAAAGGCGTAATCTCTTTCATCGGCGTAAATAAAGACAACGGCGATATGGATCTCACGTTCCAAATCGAAGCACCGGGCGTTAATTTTGACCTTTCGCACGCCGGAAAAGGAAAATCTCACGGTTGGTTCTTTTTCTCTTGCTACAACTCCGAACAAGCGAATACTTTGCTGGAAGTGAATGCTTCTCAAAACGACAAAGATTTCATTATGGCGGTAAATTGGAAAAAAGCCGAAGAATATTTGAAAGCCGGAAAAGGCAGAAAAGTGAAAACCAAATATGCACACAACAAATTCGATGAAAGCACGCAAATGGCAACTTCCAAAATGGAAGAAGAGGTTACCGTACTTTCCGCAAAAGAATTGAAAGATATTTGCTATTTGATGCCTTGTCCTAAATCTCCGCACGGTTGCGACGTAGATCCTACCGGAGAATACATCGTAGGTTCAGGAAAATTGGCGGCTTTGATTCCGGTTTTCAGTTTTGATAAAATGCAAAAAGCCATCGCCGAAAAACAATTTGACGGCGAATATGACGGCGTTCCGATCTTGAAATACGAATCCGTTTTGCACGGCGAAGTGAAACAACCGGGCTTAGGTCCGCTCCACACGGAATTTGACGGAAAAGGAAATGCTTATACTTCTTTCTTTGTTTCATCCGAAGTTGTGAAATGGGATATTAAATCTTTGCAGGTTTTGGACAGACAACCGACATATTATTCTGTTGGACACTTGATGGTTGTCGGCGGCGATACTGCAAAACCTTACGGAAAATATCTTGTGGCGTACAACAAAATCACCAAAGACAGGTATTTGCCGACCGGTCCTGAATTGACGCAATCTGCCCAACTTTTCGACATCAGCGGTGATAAAATGAAACTCTTGCTGGATTTCCCGACCATCGGTGAACCACATTACGCGCAAGCAGCACCGGCAGATTTGATTACCAAAAATCAAGTGAAATTCTATAAAATTGAGGAAAACAATCACCCTTACGCTTCCAAAGGTGAAAAAGAAACCAAAGTGGTTCGAGAAGGAAATAAAGTACACGTTTATATGACGTCTATCCGTTCGCACTTTGCACCGGATAATATCGAAGGTATTCGCGTGGGCGATGAAGTTTATTTCCACGTTACGAATTTGGAACAAGATTGGGACGTTCCGCACGGTTTTGCAATTAAAGGAAATCAAAACGCGGAATTGCTAATCATGCCGGGAGAAACCTCTACTTTAAAATGGATTCCAAACAAATCCGGAATGTATCCGATGTATTGCACTGACTTCTGTTCCGCACTTCACCAAGAAATGCAAGGCTATGTGCGAGTATCACCGGCTGGAAGCAGCACACCTTTGATTTACAGTTTGAACAACAAAAAGGATAATGCTAAAAGTCCTGTAAAAGAAGGAGAAACGAAGTAATTAAAATAATTAATAATTAAAAATTAATAATGAATATCAAACTTTGTCAAAGTTCTAAAATCTTTGACAAAGTTTTGATATTCCGAAAAGAAGTTTATTAATTCAAGGTTCAAAATTCAATGTTCAAAGTTTGATAATTAGAAAAATTTATCATGAAATTGGCAATGATATTATGATTTTTCAAAATCTATATTTCATATCGTAGAATATCAAATCATTAATTAACTTTGAATTTTAAAATGTGTAAGATTTCGACTTCGCTCAATCTGACACATTTTGTCACACTGAGTCTCGTTCTGAAAACGAGAAAGTGTTGAACTTTAAACCTTGAACTTTGAATTTTTGAACTTTAAACAAATTAAACCTCAAATGAATTAATGAAAAATCTACAAAAAATAACAATCATCATTCTGATTATCTGCGCAATAGGTTTTGCGGTAAGTATTTTTACTCCTGTTTGGGCAATTTATCTCGAAGCACCGCAATATCCCGAAGGACTCAGTATGTTTCTTTATGCCAACAAACTCGCCGGCGAATTTGATATTATTAACGGATTAAACCACTACATCGGAATGAGAGAAATACACGAAGACGATTTTTGGGAATTTAAGTTTTTGCCTTATGCACTCGCTTTTTGGGGATTGCTGTGTCTTTTGGCAGCCGTCATCAAAAAAAGAGGATTTTTGTATATTCTTACCATTTTGTATATCCTTTTCGGAGCCGCTTTTTTGTATGATTTTTGGCAATGGGAATACGAATACGGACATGACCTCAATCCGAATGCAGCCATCGTAATTCCCGGAATGTCTTATCAGCCGCCGCTAATCGGTTCAAAACAACTTTTGAATTTCACGGCACATTCATATCCCGACATCGGCGGATGGATTATGTTCGGAATTGCATTGATACTCATTGCTTTATCTTATTTTGAATTTAAAAAATCAAAAACAGACAGAGAGAATAAAGAATAAAGAGAAAAGACCAATGAATTTAATCTTTAAATAATTTATTTAACAACTACGTAATAAGCCTAAAGCCTATTGCTTAAAGCCTAAAAAATCCATAGTTATGCTATTTAAAAACATTATAATTCTCACGTTTGCGAGTGCCTTTTTGAGTTGTCAGCCGGAAGGTCCGAGAGAAATCGCAGTCGGAAAAGACCAATGCGATAATTGCAAAATGACGATTGAAGATTTGAAATACGCCGCAGAATTGGTTACTGCCAAAGGAAAACCCTATAAATTTGATGATATTTCGTGTATGACGATGTTCCAAAATTCCAATGCGGACATCGCGAAAAATGCAAAAACTTACGCCATAGATTTCAAAACTTCCAAATTTGTGGAAACCGAAAAAGCGTTTTTCATCAAAGGCGGAAAAATCCGAAGTCCGATGGGCGGAAATACACAAGCATTTTCCAACAAAGCAGATGCCGAAAAAGCGGCTAAAGAATTGGATGCAAGTTTCGCGAAGTAGCGATTTATTACCATTAAAATTAAAAAAACACGAGTTATAAAAACTTGTGTTTTTTATCTTTATTGATTTTCCAAAATCCGCCAAAATCATTACTTTTACAACTAATTATAAAATTTTATGTGGCGATTTTTCTTAATTTTTCTTCCGCTGTTTTCATTTGCAAAAGTGATAAAAGTAGGAAAAAACGAAACTTTTAAATCCATAAAAGCGGCAATCGCTTCTGCCAAAAGCGGCGATACGATTATGGTTTACAAGGGAATTTACAAAGAAGGAAATATCAATCTCACAAAACCGATTGCGCTAATCGGTGTCGGAATGCCTGTTTTGGACGGCGAAAACAAATATGAAATCCTGTCTTTCAGAGCGAATAAAATTTTGGTGCAAGGTTTTAAAATCATCAATTCCGGACAAGATGTGGTGAAAAATCTCGGAGCGATAAGATTGTACGACAGCCAATTTTCCACGATTCAAAACAATATTTTTGAAAACAACTATTTCGGAATTTTTATTCAAAGAGGCTATAAATGTTTGATAAAAAACAATAAAATCATTACCAAAAGAGGCATTTCCCAAGAAAGCGTGGGCGATGGAATTCACGCTTGGGTGAGCGATGAAATCTGGATTTTTAATAATTATCTCGAAGGAAATAAAGACGGAATTTATCTCGAAAGAACCACCAATACTTTCGTGGCGAACAATTATTCCAAAAACAATCTTCGATACGGATTACATTTTATGTTTGCCGACGACAATGTGTATCGCAACAATACTTTCGACGGAAACAACGCCGGAGTCGCCGTGATGTACAGCCGAAACATAGAAATGTCCGAAAACCGCTTCATCAATAATTGGGGCGACGGCACCTACGGACTTTTGCTAAAAGATATTTCGTTCAGTAAAATTAAAAATAATCGCTTTGAGAACAATACCACAGGCATTTTGTTGGACGGCGCCACGAAAATAGATTTCTACAAAAACCATTTCGCAAACAACGGCTGGGCATTGAAAATAAACGCCAACTGTATGGAAAACCGCTTGACTAACAACAATTTCGACAACAATATTTTTGATGTCAGCACAAACGGAACGATGGTTTTAAATGATTTTAAAAAAAATTATTGGGATAAATATGACGGCTACGACCTCGATAAAGACGGCATCGGCGATGTTCCTTTTCATCCGTTGAGCGTATATTCCGTGCTTTCGGAAAATTATCCGTCGGTGATGCTTTTGTTTAAATCTTTTCTGATAGATTTGTTGGACAAAACCGAAAAAGTTGTTCCCAGCCTGACACCGGAAAGTTTCGTGGACGAAAAACCGCTGATGAAACCGGTGGTTTTTTAGATTGAAAATATTTGTGGGGCAAATGGTTTCAAAATTAGATTAATCATTTTGTTGTTTGATGTTTTGCATCGTAATTGCGTTATTTGCATGCAAAAAACAAAATAAATTATTAAAACTTTCAAAATTTTCAAGTTTTAATAATTTATAGCACCTTTAAATAAGCTAATAAAAAGAAAGGAATATCTGGATAAACTGCTATCATACAGAGATAAAGATATTATAAAAGTCATAACAGGTTTGCAACGTTCCGGAAAATCCACACTGTTGGAATTGTTTAGAAATGGATTGTTGGAAAAAGAAAAATAAAGGTGTGAAATGAGCAACTCATAACGGGCAGTTTTATGAAAACTGTAAAGTAAATCGCTCAAAACTTGTAAAGTTAAATATTTAATTTGTTTAAAATCAATCGGTTCAATAAGTTTTAGTATTAAATATGAATATATTTCTTAAAAATGATTTAAATCAATTCTCAAATAAAAATCTTATCTCATCCATTTGCCTCATTCATTTCTATTATTTTTAAAGGAATCGGCGAATCTCGTTCCTCGATTTCATAACTTTTTCCAGATGATAAAATAGGAGGGGAATATCTTCAGCGATTTTGATGATTCTGGAAAGCAGCGTGGTTGCAGAAATTTTAAGCACTCTTGCTGTGGAACGAATGCCAAGACCTTCTGGATGACTTTTTCGTTGATGTTTGGTTTGTAGGCGTTGTAGGTATAAAAATCTAAAAATCTTTTGTTACAGTTTTTGCAATAAAAACTGCTGTTTGCGGGTTTTGGCATGCCCGTTTTTAATGATTTTTGATGAGCAACAATGCGGACAAATTTTTGTATCACTAACTTTGGAACATTGCCGGTTCAGGGTTAACTACGTCAGCAGCAAAATCAGCAAACTTGCCGCAAAAATTCTGAGAATCGTAACCAGCGGATACACTTGCGCATAACTTTGAATCGGAATATCGGAATCCAAATAATTGGTGCTGAAAGACAATGCGGCGGGATCGGTGTAGCTTCCGCTCATCACGCCGACGAGTTGCAGGAAATTCATTTTCATAAAAAATCTTCCGACTACGACCATTAAAATTAAAGGAATCAACGTGATTGCCGAGGCGTAAAGCATAAACATCCAACCGTTGTATTTGATGAAATTTTCATAAAAACCGTCGCCCGCACGAATGCCGACCGCCGCAAAAAACAAGGCAATTCCAAAGTCTTTCATAAAATGAATTGCGCCGTTGTTGATGTAGGAATGTATGAACGAAATTCCGCCGTATCGCGAAACCAAAAGTGCTACAATCAAAGGTCCGGCGGCGAATCCCAACTTCATCGGAATCGGTAAATTGGGAACCACAATAGGAATGGAACCCAAAACAATTCCCAAAAAAACGCCTCCGAAAAGCGAAAGAAAATCCGGCTCTATCAATTTTTTTTCCTGATTTCCGATAATTTTTTCGGCTTCTTGTATCGCTTCTCTTGTGCCGATAACCCGAAGAATATCGCCGTAAAACAGTTCCAAACTCGGTCGTGGAACCATTTCTTTTCCGGCTCTGAAAACGCGGGTTACTTTTAAATCGTAGGTATTATAAAGATCGAGTTCCAAAAGTTTTTTGCGAATGGCAGAAGATTTTGTTACGAAAATATTTTTGGTTTTCATATCCGAATCGCTTTCTATAAAAGCATCTGTGGACGGTCGCCCCACTTTTTTTATGAAATCGTCTATATCGCTTTCTTTTCCCACGAGCATCAAAACGTCTCTTTCACGAAGATGCGTACTCAAAACCGGCGAAAATACGGCGGTTTCGCCACTGTGTTTCATTCGTGAAATCACGATATGGTCGCCGGAATCTTTAACCGCTTGATGTAAAGTTTTTCCGAAATATTCGGGATTGGTAACCCGCATTTTTTTGTGTATTAACGGTTCTTCACGATTAATTTTCGACATTCGAAAAAGCCGCATCTCTTTTTCGGGATTTATTTTTAATAAAATTTTCGACAAAATAATGGTGATGATAATTCCGAAAACACCGAGCGGATAGGTGATGGCGTAGCCAATGGCGGGGTCGTCAAACGTTCGGTTCGGGAATGTGTTTTTCAGTTCTTCGATGGTGTTTTTTGCGGCACCCAAACCGGGAGTATTGGTTACTGAACCGCTCATAATTCCGACTAAATTTTCAATGCTTAAACCGGTGATTTTAAACAAAATAAACGTGATTAAACATCCGAAAACGATGGCGAAAATGGCTAAGAAATTAAATTTTAATCCTTCACTTTTAAACGAAGAAAAAAACGAAGGACCCACTTGCAAACCGATGGCATAAACGAATAAAATCAAGCCGAAATCGCGGATAAAATCCAAAATGGAATCTTCAATTCTGTAGCCGAGATAGCCCAAATATAAACCGGTGAACATCACGGCAGAAATTCCGAAAGTGATTTTTTTCAGTTTCAAACGCCCAACAAAAATTCCGAAACCAACTGCAAACATCAGAGAAATCAGCGATTGCGCAATGTTCGGGTTTTCCGTAGGCAACAAAAGTGTTTTTAGCCAATCAAGCATAATTTATTCAGGATTTAACGGCTAAAGGTAAAAAAAATATGATTAGACTTCAAAAAACAGCGTGTTTAAATCAAATAAAATATCAATTCTTCAAACTCGACATATCAATCACAAAACGGTATTTCACGTCGCTTTTCAACATTCTTTCGTAGGCTTCGTTGATGTCCTGCATTTTGATGATTTCAATATCGGAAACTATTCCTTTTTCGCCGCAAAAATCGAGCATTTCTTGGGTTTCGGCAATGCCTCCGATCACGGAACCGGCAACGGCTTTTCTGCCCATAATCATCGGCGGAGTTTGCAAAAGACATTGCATTTCACCGATATATCCTACGATGACGAGCGTTCCGTTTACGGCAAGTGTCGAAATATACGGATTGATATTGTGGTCGTAGGGAACGGTATCAATAATCAAATCGAATTTTCCGAAAGCGGCTTGCATTTCTTCGGGATTTGTGGAAATAATGACGTGATTGGCACCCAATTTTTTCGCATCTTCGGTTTTCGCAGGTGTTCTGGAAAACAATGAAACTTCCGCTCCCAAACCTTTTGCGAGTTTTATCGCCATGTGTCCCAAACCGCCTAAACCAACGACTGCAACTTTGGAATTTTGGTTCACGTTCCAATGTTTCAGCGGCGACCAAGTGGTAATTCCCGCACAAAGCAACGGTGCAACTGCCGCCAAATCTAAGTTTTCGGGAACTTTCAAAACGAAATGTTCGTCCACAACCACTTTTTGAGAATAGCCGCCAAATGTGTGATTTCCTAAGTGTTTATCGAAACTGTTGTATGTTCCGGTGGAACCGTTGAGGCAATATTGTTCCAAATCTTGTTCGCAACTGCTGCAAGTTCGGCAACTATCCACCAAACAGCCGACCGCCGCCAAATCTCCGATTTTGAATTTCGTAACATCGCTGCCGATTTTGGTAATTCTGCCGACGATTTCGTGTCCCGGAACTGCGGGATATTTTGTTCCGCCCCAATCGTTTCTGGCGGTGTGCAAATCGCTGTGGCAAACGCCGCAATACAAGATTTCGATTTCTATGTCTTTGGCGGTAACTTCGCGCCTATTGATAATCATTTCTTTTAAATCGGCATCTTTGGATTCTGTGCCGAAGGCTTTTACGGAATGTTTTTGCATGATTTTTACAATTCAAAGTTTGATGTTCAAAGTTAGAAAATTTTTCAAAATTGTTTCGTGCCTTTGAATTTATATTAAAATGATATTTTAAACATTCTGAATGAGATTAGAACTTTTATATTCTGCTGAAAATAAAATCTGCGGGAATGTTCAGCGTGTTGTAAACTCCTTTCAATAAAAACTCAACGCTCAAAACCAAAGTCGTAGAGAGCGTTAGGACGGAGGGTTTGTTTTTGGTTTTAGTTCAATGAAAAAACATCAATTTTATTGCGTTTAAAAAAGCCTTGCCACAAATCGCGCCTAAGATTTTTTACATCTACAAATTTGAAACTTTTTATTCGCTCTGCTCTTATCTTCTTTGCTTGCGCTTGAGCTTGTCTATAAGATTCCTCTTCCGACAAGGAATTGAGATATTTTTTCATACGCAAAACCGCCCAAAAATTTTCTTTTGTTTTTTCCACCCAAGCAGTTCCCATCATTTCGAGATAAAAATCACTTGAAATATATTCCCATGTTTCTCTATCTTCTTGATCCATTTTTTTAATTTTAAAGGAAACGAATATAGCGTTTTTTACGCAAAAAAGCAAATGAAATGAGGTGAAAATTATCAAAAATTTGTGTAAATTGCAGTTTAAAAATTAAGCAAAATGGAAATATTTGATTTTGAAATACCGGGACATTCCACAAGACAAGAGTGGGCGGTTTATGTAATAGTTGCAAAAAAAATTAATAGCAACAAGAAAATTTTATATGTCGGCAAAACCGGAGACAACAGAATAGGTTGTAATCCTATAATTTCAAGAATCGGTAATCATTTTTCCCATAATACAATTCATTCTCAAATGAGAAATAATTTGGATAAATTGGATGATACAACAGATTATAATTACAAAATCTTTTATGCAACTTTTGGAAAATACAATATCAATAGTCATAAATCAGATAAAGATAAAATTAATGAATGTGAAAGACAACTGAATTGTTATGTGCAAGAGCAATTAAAAGACGTTGAAAATGTAGAATTATTAAATCCATACAAAGGGATTGGTGTTAGTAAAATCAAAAAACTTGAAAGAGAAAATCTATTAACAAATGCCGACAAAGAAACCCTGAAATTTCTTGTAGAAAAAGTGATTAATAAATAAAATATGATGTTTGGAAAAAAATGGCGTTTCTTACTTCCCAATACAAAACTTAGAAAAAATATTTCCCAAAATTTCATCGTTGGTAAATTCGCCGGAAATTTCGCCGAGATGTTCCAAAGCGGTGCGAAGTTCATAAGCCAAAAGTTCGGTTGTAATTTTTTGATTTACAGCGTTTTCTATTTTGTTTACGGATTCTAAAGATTTCTGCAACGCCTCGAAATGCCGCTCATTCGTAATCACCACATCATTTTCGCCGGATTTCATTTTTTCGACAAAAGAAAAAAGCAGGTCTTTCAAATCCTGAATATTCCGATTTTCTTTGGCAGAAATTTTAATGAAATCAAAAGGAAATTGCACCGAATTTCGGAACAGGTTTTCAATTTCATCCCATTTTTCAGACTCGGACAAATCTGTTTTCGTGAGGCAAACGATTAGTTTTAAATCTTTGTGAATCAGCGAATTAATTGTTTCAAAATCATGAGAAAAATCCGTTTCCGAAACCTCGGCAAGATAAATTAAAACTTCGGCTTTTCGTACTTTTTCCCGCGCTTTTTCCACACCGATGGCTTCGATTTCATCGTTGGTTTCGCGAAGTCCGGCGGTGTCAATCAGGCGAAAAGGAAAACCGCCGATGTGCAAAATTTCTTCAATCGTATCGCGTGTAGTTCCCGCAATGTGGCTCACAATCGCGCGTTCTTCTTTCAGCAAAGTGTTCAGCAAAGTGGATTTTCCGGCGTTTGGTTTTCCGGCGATGGCAACGGCAATTCCGTTTTTTATGGCGTTTCCGTATTGAAAACTTTCCAATAAATTTTGAATTTTGAACCTTAAATTTTGAATTAATTTTATTAAAGCGGCTCGGTCTGCAAATTCCACGTCTTCTTCGGAAAAATCGAGTTCGAGTTCGATTAATGAAGTGAAGTTCAGCAAATCTTTTCTCAATCCGGAAATTTCATCGGAAATTCCGCCTTTCAGTTGGTTTAATGCCGCTTTTCGCGAGGCTTCGTTTTCGGAAAAAATCAGGTCGGCAACGGATTCTGCTTGAGCCAAATCAATTCTTCCGTGGATGAAAGCGCGCATCGTAAATTCTCCCGGTTTTGCCAATCTCGCGCCATTTTTCATCAACGTTTCGAGAATTTTTTTACCGATAAAAGGCGATCCGTGAAACGAAATTTCCACAGAATTTTCGGTGGTGAAAGTTTTCGGAGCGTGGAACACCGAAACCATCACTTCGTCTATTTTGATTTTTTCATCTTTAATAAAACCGTAATGAACCGTGTGAGATTTTGCTTTTTCGAGGTTTTTACCTTCAAAAATTTTGTTCACGATTTTAAAAGCGTCTTCACCCGAAACTCTGATAATTCCGATAGCCGAGATTCCTGCGGCAGTTGCCGGCGCGCAAATAGTGTCGCTGTTCATTTTTTTTATTAGACTTTGAGACAAAAGACTTTGCAAAAATACGAAATCGGGATGATGGAAATCATTACAAAAAAAAGCACAAGCGAGTAAATTTCCACGGCAGTTTAGGTCTCGCTGAATAAAAATAGATTTTACTATATTGAGTATTAATTATCAATGATTTAACTAAAAATATCGACAAAACAAAAATAATCCGCTTTCCGAGTTTTTATGATTGTTGAGTTCGGTTTGTTTATCCGATTGAATCTTTTGTTCCTTATCTTTTTTCTTATTAATTTTGCCGAACTAAAATTCAAAAAAATGTATCCGAAAGAAATCGTAATGCCGATGAAGGCAGAACTTACAGACAAAGGTTTTCAAGATTTGACCACTCCCGAACAAATTGATAACGCATTGAAACAAAACGGAACCACGCTTTTGGTCATCAATTCCGTTTGCGGTTGCGCAGCCGGAGCCGCAAGACCGGGCGTTTTGTTTTCTTTGACCGGCGATAAAAAACCTGAACATCTCATCACAACATTTGCAGGTTTCGATGCGGAAGCCGTTGCCGAAGCAAGAAAATTTTTAGCACCATTTCCTCCAAGTTCGCCTTGTGTAGCACTTTTCAAAGACGGCGAATTGGTTCATATGTTGGAACGCCATCACATCGAAGGAAATCCTGCCGGTGCCATCGCCGAAAATCTGCAAGCCGCCTACGATGAGTATTGCTGATGGCTTTGGCTTTTTGTCACACTGATTCTTCGACTCCGCTCAGAATGACAAGTCGAAGTGTTGGCTTTTGGCTTGTCATACCGAGTCTCATAAACGCCAAAAAAGCGTTGGTTTTCTGTTTTTTTTCTTTTTAACAATTTTTATGATTTCGTTTAGAAATTATTAACTTAGAATTATCGTTACTCAATAGAACAGACTGAATGAAAGCATTGCAAAGACACTTGCAAGGTGTTGTAAAACAATAGATTAAGTTTTTGTTCTCGATTTCTCAAAGTCTAAAAATATTTGTTTATGAAAAAGATTTCGGTATTTTTTCTTTTTGTTGCAGCCTTGTCGTTTCTTTTGTTCTCTTTTGAGAAAGACAAAAAAATTATCGTAATTGATGCTGCACACGGCGGAAGCGACAATGGAGCAGTTTATGGCAATATTAAAGAAAAAGACATCACGCAGAATATTGCAAACCTCATCAAAAAAAATAATTCCGACTCTGATGTTGAAATTGTTTTCACAAGAAACGACGATGAACAAATCTCTCTTTTGGAAAGAACAACCCTCATCAATGCTTTAAAACCAAGTATGGTTATCTCTCTTCACGCTAATTTCTCTCCGAAAAAACCCGAGAAAAGCGGTGTTGAAATCTACCCTCAAGATAATGAAATTTCAAAAAATCTGGCTCAAAAACTCTCTTCAAAATTTGAAAACAGCAGAGTAATAGACGGTGAAAGTTTCCACATCCTCAGACATTCCGAAGTTCCGGCTGTTTTGTTGGAATTGGGTTTCATCTCCAACGAAAAAGATAGGGGCTATCTCAACAGCGAGGAGGGACAAGCAGAAATTTCAAAGAAAATTTTAGATTTTATTTCAGACTATAGATAATTTTTTCATAATTACTCCAGAACCCGATAAACGACGGCTACAAAAGCAGTTATTTATCGGGTTTGTCAATTCCCGGAATTTATTTGGCTACAAAAAAATGCTTTTAAAATGTTGATTTATAGAATGTTATATAATTATAAAAAATTTAAACCGGCTTTTAAAATCTTCTTTTGAAAACTCACTTTTTCGCCATCAACCGATTTATCATTTCCCAAAGTTCTTCTATTTGTTTGTCCTTTTCCGCGAGCCGAACTTCATATTGTTCGGTGAGTTTTTCCGAAAGATATTGATTTAAAATCTTTATTGGATAATAGTACGATATTATTTAAAAGTCCACCGAGTAAAATTTTCTCTATCAATGTTATCAAAAGAGATGGTTCTACAATTTTGGAGCCGATATTTGATAATTCATTATTCAGCAAATTAAGAATTGAATTGTATAATTCGGCAGGTAAAATGATTACTTCTTACATTGATGAAAAGGGACAAACAAGAGGTCCAAGTGTAGGACTTGACAATAACTTTTGGGGATCAAATGATTCTCCGTTTGAACCAGTTGTTTTTTGAAAAGAAGAAATGGTGACCAATAGTTATTCTTGTTGCTGCTTGTTGTGTCCGAGCACATGCTGGAAGTGGTGGATGGGGAGTCGAGTGGAATTGTCAATGTTCAGTCGGAGTCCACAAACAAGCAAATTCCGATTCAGGCTCTCTTCCGATTTCAATAAATGGTATTTGATGTGAGTATGATTAAATTCGTTCCATTGGATAGCGCCGGTAAAACGATTTATTTGGGTGACTCTAACTGGGATGTTTAACTTTCTTAATGAGTTTGACCTGAAAAATCCCCGAAAAAAACCTAAATTTGCAGACTTTGAATTTTGAACTTCGAACCTTGAATTTATGAGGAACATCAGGAATTTCTGCATTATTGCGCATATCGATCACGGAAAATCTACTTTGGCAGATCGGCTTTTGGAATACACCAACACCGTTTCGCAACGCGAATTGCAAGCCCAAACTCTGGACGATATGGATTTGGAAAAAGAGCGCGGAATCACCATAAAATCTCACGCCATCCAAATGGATTACGAATATAAAAACGAAAAATATATTCTCAATCTCATTGATACGCCCGGACATGTGGATTTTTCCTACGAAGTTTCGCGTTCCATCGCCGCTTGTGAAGGCGCTCTTTTGATTGTGGATGCCGCGCAAAGTATTCAGGCTCAAACGATTTCAAATTTGTATTTGGCTCTGGAAAACGATTTGGAAATCATCCCGATTCTCAATAAAATTGATTTACCTTCCGCAAATCCCGAAGAAGTTACCGACGAAATCGTGAATCTTTTAGGCTGCAAATCCGAAGATGTTTTGCGCGTTTCCGGAAAAACGGGCGAAGGCGTTCATCATCTTTTGGAACAAATCGTGGAGCGAATTCCGGCACCGGTTGGAAATCCCGATGCGCCGCTTCAAGCCCTGATTTTTGATTCGGTTTACAATCCGTTTCGCGGAATTGAAGCCTATTTTAAAGTGGTAAACGGAAAAATTTCCAAAGGCGAAAAAGTGAAATTTATGGCAACCGGAAAAACTTACGAAGCCGATGAAGTGGGAACATTGAAACTGAAACAACTTTCGAAAAACACGATAAAATGTGGAGATGTAGGCTATATTGTTTCCGGAATAAAAGATGCGCGAGAAGTGAAAGTAGGCGATACGATTACTTCTGCCGAAAAACCCGCCGCTTCGCCGATTGAAGGTTTTGAAGAAGTGAAACCTATGGTTTTTGCGGGAATTTATCCGATTGATTCCGAAGATTACGAAGAATTGAGAGTTTCCCTCGAAAAACTGCGGCTGAACGATGCTTCTTTGGTTTTCGAGCCGGAAAGTTCGGCGGCGTTGGGATTCGGTTTTCGTTGCGGATTTTTGGGAATGCTTCACATGGAAATCGTTCAGGAACGCCTCGAAAGAGAATTCGGAATGAACGTGATTACCACCGTTCCAAACGTTTCGTATCTCGGCTACACCAAAAAAGAACCCGAAACGGCGATTTTAATCAACAATCCTTCGGAAATGATTGATCCGGTTTATTTAGACCGCGTAGAAGAACCTTACATCAAAGCATCCATCATCACGAAATCCGATTTTGTGGGACCGGTGATGACGCTTTGCATCGAAAAACGCGGGGAAATCGTGAACCAAAGTTACCTCACGACCGACCGCGTAGAACTGATTTTCAATATGCCGCTTTCGGAAGTAGTGTTTGATTTTTACGACCGTTTGAAATCCATTTCCAAAGGCTACGCTTCGTTTGATTATCATCCGATTGGTTTCCGCGCTTCCAAATTGGCGAAAATGGATATTTTGATTAACGGCGATATGGTGGACGCGCTTTCGTCATTAATTCATAATGATAATGCCTACCACATCGGAAAAAAAATGTGCGAAAAACTCCGCGAATTGATTCCGAGACAACAGTTCGATATTGCTGTTCAGGCGGCACTCGGCGCAAAAGTGATTGCCCGCGAAACCATAAAAGCGTTGAGAAAAGACGTTACCGCAAAATGTTATGGCGGCGACATCACCCGAAAACGAAAACTCCTCGAAAAACAAAAAGAAGGCAAGAAAAAGATGAAGCAAATCGGCAGAGTGGAAATCCCGCAATCCGCATTTATGGCAGTTTTGAAGTTGAGCGAGTAACTTTCCGTCCGGCATCATACAGAAAACTATTTCATACTGCTTGAGTACTCGTGAGTTTCACGAGATACCGGTGTGAGTTTCACGAGGTCTTGACCTCATTAAATCAAAGTCTTGATTTCGTGAAATAGAAAATCAACACTAAATTTGTTGAAAAACTATATATAATTTAGCAATCCTGAATTTTCACGTTATTTCTGTCGAAAATAGATTTCAATCGGAACGCCCGTAAATCCGAAGTTTTTTCGCAGTTGATTTTCCGTAAAGCGTTTATACGGCTCTTTCACATATTGCGGAAGATTGCAGAAAAATACGAATTGCGGGCTCGGAGTCGGCAGTTGAACGCAATATTTTATTTTGATGTATTTTCCTTTGATTGCAGGCGGTGGCGTGGTTTCAAAAACAGGAAGCATCACTTCGTTCAGTTTGGAAGTTTTTATTTTTTTTCGCCGATTTTCGTAAACTTCCATTGCTGTTTCTACGGCTTTTAAAATTCTCTGTTTCGTGAGTGCGGAAACGAAAAGAATCGGAACATCGCTGAATTGCCCGATTTTATTTCGGATTGCCGCTTCAAAATCCCGCATCGTGTTGGTTTTTTTATCTTCGACGAGGTCCCATTTGTTCACCAAAATCACAATCCCTTTTCGGTTTCTTTGCGCAATTCCGAAAATGCTCATATCTTGAGATTCCCAGCCCAAAACGGCATCTGCCATAATGATGACGACATCCGAATGTTCAATCGCCCGAACCGAACGCATCACGGAATAAAATTCCAAATCTTCGGAAACCTTGTTTTTTTTTCGCATTCCGGCGGTGTCCACCAAAACAAATTCGTGCCCAAATTTTTTATACACATTTTGAATGGAATCTCGCGTGGTTCCGGCAATATCGGTTACGATGTTTCTCTCGTCGTCCAGCAAAGCGTTTGTGAGCGTGGATTTTCCGACATTCGGGCGACCGGCAATCGTGATTTTCGGAAGTCCCTCGAAAGGATCTTTGTATTCCGTGGTCGGGAAATCTTTCACGATTTCATCGAGCAAATCGCCCGTTCCCGAACCTGTTGCCGAAGAAACGGTGAAATATTTTTCAATTCCTAATTGGTAAAATTCCGTAGCCGGAAGTTCTTCTTTTGCGGAATCTACTTTGTTTACAACGATATAAACCGGTTTTCCGGATTTTCGCAAAATACTATAAATCTCGCGATCGGTGTCCAAAAGTCCGTCTTCCACATTCAACATAAAAATAATGGACGTGGCTTCATCTATCGCCAACTGCACTTGTTTTCGGATTTCTTCCTCGAAAACATCATCGGTTCCGGTGTCGTAGCCGCCGGTATCAATCACGGTAAATTCTACGCCGTTCCATTCGGATTTTCCGTAGTGTCGATCTCGCGTAACTCCGGCTGTGGAATCCACGATGGCTTCTCTCCTTTCCAGCAAACGATTAAAAAGGGTGGATTTTCCGACATTCGGGCGACCGACAATTGCGACAATATTGCTCATAATATTTTTGCAAAGATAGAAATTTCGGTTTGGGTTTCGGGTTTCGAGTTGTGAGTTACTCGGTTTTGACTTTATAATCTCTTAACTTTCTAACTTTTATTGAGTATATTTGAATTTAATTTTATTCTAAAAAAAAAAACGAAACCGATAACCCAAATTATGAAAATTTTAATCAGCGTTTTTAATAATCTTTATACCGATCAAAGAATTGAGAAAATCTGTAAAACACTGTACAACAATGGTTTCAAAGTAGAACTCATCGGAAATTCATGGGATGGACTTCCTGAAATTTTCAGACCTTATCCGTTTACGAGGATTAAATTAAAATCTAAAAATTTAAAATTTGCTTATCCGGAATTTAATCAAAAACTGTATTCGCTTTTGATGAAGAAAGCCGATAAAAACACGATTTTGGTTTCCAACGATTTAGATACGCTTTTCGCAAATTTCTATGTTTCAAAAAATATGAACATTCCGTTAATTTTTGACAGTCATGAAATTTTCACGGAAATGCCGTCAGTTCGAGGTAGATTTACACAAAAAATTTGGCGTTTTTTGGAACGTTCTTTCATTCCGAAACTGAAATATATGATGACGGCGAGCGAAAGCTACGCCCTGTGGTTTTCCGAAAAATACAAGATTCCGCTTCCGGTTGTGATTCAAAATTTTTCGAGAAAAATAGAACACTTCGACAGACTCAGTGTGACAAAAAATCAGGAAAATTTAACGAAAATAATTTTGTATCAAGGCACCATAAATCCTTCACGAGGTTTGGATAAAATAATTCCCGCGATGAAAAATTTTGATGATGCCGAACTTTGGATTGCCGGAAACGGACCGAAATTCGAGGAATATTCGGCTTTATCCAAAGCATTAAATTTGGAAAATAAAGTGAAATTTTTGGGGAAAATTCTGCCCGAAAAACTTCGAGAAATCACGCAAAAAGCAGACGTTGGTTTAAGCATTGAAGAAAACAACGGCGAGAGTTATTTCTATTCATTGCCGAATAAAATTTCAGATTATATTCAGGCAAGGGTTCCGATTGTGGTTTCGGATTTTCCCGAAATGAAAAAAATTGTGGAGCGATTTCACGTTGGCGAAATTATTGAGAATCACAGTGAAGAAGAATTGGTGAAAAAAATTTCAATCGTCCTGAGAAACGGAAAAAAATATTATCGTTCTCAATTAGAAACTGCCGCTTCCGAACTCTGCTGGGAAAACGAAGAACCTAAACTTTTGGAACTTTATAAAAAAGTGGTTTTGGAGAATTTTTAAATTTTTCGGTTGTATTAATTAGGATTAAGAGATTAAAAAATTGAGAGATTAAGAAATTATTTCTCATCACTTCATAACCTCATCACTTCATCACTTTGTTCCAAACGAATATACAAATTATCCGAAAATTAAATTATTTTTGCCGAAATTAAAATTTAGTTATGAAAAAAAATTCATTATTTATCGCCTTGTTTTTTGGTGTTTTTGCTTTTGCGCAGGAAACGGAAAAACCTGTTGATACAGTAAAAGTTTATGAAATGCCTGATCAAAAAGCAGAATTTCCGGGTGGAATACAAGGATTTAGAAATGCTTTTACCGGAAACTTCGATACAGGAAAAATAAAAGGAAGAGGGCGATTTACAACCCATATCAGATTTACGATTGAACCGGACGGAACTATTTCCAACATTACCGCAACCGGAGATAATAAATCCTTAAACAAAGAGGCGGCAGAAACTATGGAACGCATTAAAAAATATTTATGGAAACCTGCTAAAATTGATGGTATTTCTGTAAAATCTCATTTTAACCTCCCTATTACTATGAATTTTGAATAATTTTTTAATGAGATAATCATCACATTTTCAAATTGTTTATATATTTGTCTTTATTATTTACAAAAAAAAAATGAAAACACAGATTATTCAAGATCACAACGGAATGCCGACGGGTGTTTTTATTCCGATAAAAGATTGGGAAAAAATAAAGAAAGAATATCCTAATATTGACGGAAGAGATGAGGAACTTGCGGATTGGGAAAAAGAATTTATTGATGAAAGATTGGATGCCATTTCCAAAAATCCCGAAAGATTGCAACCTGTTGAAGATTTGTTTGAAACATTGAAACAAAAAATATAATGTATCAAGCCAAATATTTTGATGAAGTGGCTGCCGATATTTTGGAAGCAAAAAAATGGTACAAGCAACAACAAGATGGTTTGGAGGAACGATTTGCAACCGCAATCGAAGAAATTATTCTAAAAATTCTAAAAATGCCGACCGCCTACGGCATACGCTACAAAAATATCCGAATTGCACACCCCAAAATTTTTCCGTACAATATTCATTTTTACATAGACGAACCTACCGAAACTGTTGTTTTTACGGGCATTATTTTCAATAAAAAATATAATGCTTTATACCTGAAAAGATAGAATTAGATCATTTCAAAACAATTTTCTCCTCATTTTCCGTAATTTCCCCGATTTCGTAGGCATCTTCCAAAAGTTCCAAAACTTTCGCCGCATCGTTTTCGCGAACGACGACCACCATTCCAACGCCCATATTGAACGTTCCGAACATTTCCGATCGGCTGATGTTTCCGCGTTTTTCGAGTTCGAGCATTATGCTTGGAATTTTTATTTTTGAAGTGTCGATTTCCGCACAAAGCCCAATCGGGATAATTCTCGGAACATTTTCTATCAATCCGCCGCCGGTGATGTGTGCAATTCCATGAATATCAATACTTTTTAACAATTTATGAATCGGCTGAAAATACAATCTTGTGGGCACGAGCAATGTTTCGTACAGAGGTTTTCCTTCAAAAATTTCGTTGAAATCCGTAAAAATTTTTCTCACCAATGAAAATCCGTTGGAGTGAAATCCCGAACTCGGAAGCGCAATAATTCGGTCGCCTTTTCGGATTTTCGAGCCGTCTATAATTTCGTCTTTTTCCACAATTCCCACGCAAAAACCGGCTACATCATAATCTCCCGCGTTGTACATTCCGGGCATTTCCGCAGTTTCGCCGCCGATGAGTGCGCAATTATTGTCTTTGCAGGCTTTCACCATTCCCAAAACAATTTCTGCCGCCACATCGGAATCCAATTTTCCGCAAGCCAAATAATCGAGGAAAAACAGCGGTTTTGCGCCGTGGCATAAAATATCGTTGGCGCACATTGCAAAGCAATCAATGCCGATGGAATCGTATTTTTTTGTGTCTAAAGCGATTTTCAGTTTGGTTCCCACGCCGTCGGTTCCGGAAACCAAAACCGGATTTTTGTAGCCGCCGATTTCATAAAACGCCCCGAAACTTCCGAGATTGTTCAGCACGTTTTTGTTGTGTGTTTCGGCGACTGCGGTTTTTATTTTGTCCACCGTTTTGTAGCCTTCTTCTTTGTCCACACCTGCGGATTTGTAGGTATTCATTTAATTTAAGATTTTAAGATTGAAAGATTGAAAAATTCACTCCAAAATTATCTTTTTTATTTGAGAATTGATTTAAATCATTTTTTAAGAAATATAAACCTATTGATTAAAGATTGAAAAATTCTATTTTACTTTCCATTTTTTGTAAAACCCTTTCAAAAATATCTTACTTTTGGAGTAAGGACGAAATTTTAAAAACGATAAAAGAAAATGAACAGGATTTTAAGGAAAAATGGAGAAAACATCTCGGTTAAAGTGCTTGCCATTACGGGAAACGGAATATTGATTTCCATTCCGGAAGGAGATTTTTTCCTGCCGTATTCGGATTATCCGTGGTTCAAAAATGCAAGAGTGGACGAAGTTTTGGATGTGAAATCGGAAGGAAATTTTGCTATTCGTTGGGACAAATTGGATGTGGATTTAGAAATAGACAGCATTTTGCATCCGGAAAAATATCCGATAATTATGAATAATCTGTAAATCAATTTGTTTCCAAATTATTTCCCTCTCAAAAATCGAATTATTTGAAGTTTAATTTCCTCGCTTTGTTTTTGGGTGCCTTTATCATCCATGTCAGAATGTTGAATATCAGCGAGATACACAATTTCTATTCCATATTTTGTTTGTTCATCGGCAGTTGGAATCACGCCGAAATCTGCGGGAAAATCGGTTCCTCTCAACGATAAAATTCGGGGTTCGGAAATTCTCGGAATCGGAACACGCCTGTTGTCAAGCGAAACCGCATTTTTTATCAGTTCCGGATGTTCTGTGATGAACAGCATTGCCATATCTCCGCCGTTGGAATGTCCGATTAAACTCACGTTTTTCCAATCGAGATGTTGATAAATTTTCTTACATTCTGCCAACACAAACTCTATATTTTTCACGCCTTTTTGCCAATTCGGCATTCGGGTTTCATAAAGATTCCCATCCATCGCCAGCAAATCGTCTGTCGGAAGTTCGTGCTGAATGGAAATCACGAAATATCCGTTGCTCGCCAAAAATCTGTAAAGTTTTGAATATGTTTTATAACTTTCGCCTCTATTAAAACCGTAACCATGATTAAAAATCACCACTTTTTTGTTGTCGTCGGAGGTTTTATCATCATAAATATGGATTGGAATCGGGCGGTTTCTATGGTTGTCAAACAGCGTGAAATCGTATTCAACCAAATTAACGGAATCATTTTTAATGTTTGCGAAACAACCCGAAAACAGCAATACAAACGGAATGAAATAAAAAAGTTTTTTCATGATTTTTTGAAAAACAAAAGTATGAAAAATTGACGTTTTGTCCCGCATTCACATTGCGAGTGTGGCTTTGGCAAAATTTATTTAGAAATAATATTAACGCGCATAATTCATTGATTTTCAATTTTTATCTTGTTGGAAGCAATCCTGAATTTAATTCAAGACCAAAATTCTTTTTCCGTCTGCTCAAATAGTAGAAATTTTAATGCGTTTAGACTGCTTTTTTCATATCTTTGCACCGCAAAAGTTCTTTGAATGTTAGGGAGAAGACAAATCCGCGAAAAAGTAGTAGAAACGCTTTATGCTCATCATCAAAATCCGTTGAAACCGGAAGTTTCCGAGAAAAATATGTTTTCGGAAATCGATAAAATTTATAATCTTTACGTTTATCAACTCAATTTTTTGGTAGCACTGAAATATTTAGCCGAACAGCGAATCGAACTCGGGAAAAATAAATTTATAAAAACGGAGGAAGACCTGAATCCGAACCGAAAATTCATCGGCAACAAAGCCTTGAAACAAATTGAAGAAAACGAAGAACGAATTTCTTTTACTTCAAAACATAAAGAATTGACGTGGGATTTGCACGACGACCTTTTGGTAAAGACTTTCCAAAGAATGACCACCGGAAAACGCTATCAGGATTTTATGCAGGAAAACGGATTTTCTTTTGATGAAGACCAAAAATTTATCGGAAAGATTTTTTTGAGATATATCGCTGAAAATGAAGATGTTCACGACTATTTTGAAGACCGAGAAATCAGTTGGGCAGACGATTTTCATATCGCCAATTCGATGGTTCAAAAAACAATAGGATTTTTAAAAGAAAACGAACCGGTGCATACTTTAATTAAAGTGATAAAAGATGATGCCGACAGAGATTTTGGAAAAAAACTGTTGAAAACATCCATCGAAAATTGGAAAGAAAACGAACAAAAAATTTCCGCACGATTGAAAAATTGGGAATTGGACAGGGTTTCGCTGATTGACAAAGTGATTTTAATCGCCGCCATTTCCGAACTCGACCAATTTCCGCAAACGGCTTCCAGAATCATCATTAACGAATATGTGGAAATCTCCAAAGTTTTCGGAACCGAAAAATCCAATATTTTTGTGAACGGAATTTTAGACAAATATTCAAAAGATATGAACAGAATAAATTAAAAAAAACATGAAAAAAACAGTTTTAATACTTGCATTGGCAATATTTGCCTGCGGTTTTCAATCTTGCGAGAAAAAGCAAGAACACAATCACAGTAAAGAATATGACGAGGCTGTGGAAAAAATGAATCAGGAACAGAAAAAACTTGCAAAAGAGGCGCAAAATATGCCGCTTACAAGTCTCGCACTTTCCGAAAATTCTTTCGATTTCGGAAGCATCAAAAGAGGAGAAAAAAAGGAACACAAATACGAAGTTACGAACACGGGAAAAAATCCGCTGATTATTTCTGCCGTGAAACCGGGTTGTGGATGCACCGTTCCGGACTATACGAAAGACCCTATTCTTCCCGGAGAGAAAGGAGAAATCACTTTGAATTTTGATTCTTCAAGTTTTGACGGGTCAATTCACAAGCAGGCGCAAATTTATGCCAACGTAGAACAAGCGCCGATTACGATTTCTTTTACAGGAATTGTCGTAAAATAATTTGGCTTTTTGCTTTTTGCCGGTGGCTAAAAACTTTAAACTTTAAACAAAAAAAACCTTAAACAAAAATTAAATGATAACAATATTTTTAGATGCAGCGCAAGGCGGCGGTTTTCAGTCTATGATTTTGCTGTTCGCCATTTTCATCGGATTTATGTATTTCACGATGATTCGTCCGCAAATGAGAAAACAAAAACAAGAAAAAACGTTTCAGGAATCTTTGAAAGTCGGCAGCAGAATTGTAACCACTTCCGGTTTGCACGGCAGAATTTCGCAAATTCAAGAAGACGGCGTAATCGTGGAAACGCTTTCCGGAAAACTGAAATTCGAGAAAGCCGCTATTTCTCGCGAATTTACAATGGCGAGATTTCCGGAGGAAAAAGAAGAGAAAAAGTAATCAGTGGTTTGCCTGTGGCTTTTTTGATTTTTTCGGCACTATCAAATAATGATGTTTTAATTCGTTCTGAAGATGAAAAATATTTTTGGATATAATCAGTACGCGTTTCATTTTTTACCTAAAGCATTGCCGTTGGGCTATGTTATGAATTTTTTGTGAGATGAAATTTATTTTTAATGCGTTTGCTCCAATTTCAAATTGATTCCCCAATTTATTATCACATTTTTTAATATAATTTTTGAGCCGTAACTTTGCCGAATAAAATGAAGTTTAAAAACAATGATTTTTAAGAAAACTCTATCTGTTTCTCTTTTGTTTTTCGGATTGTGGATGTTTGCCCAAAAAGATACCATTGCTTTGAAATCTTTGAGCCAATATCCGCAAGAAGATTTGCGAGTGGATGAATACGGACAAAAATACTACTACGACCAAAAACAACGGGCGAGAATTTACGAAATAAACGGCGAAACGGTAGTGGTTTTGGATGAACTCGTCTTGCTGGCGAAACCGAAATTTAATAATGAATTAGACCGAAATTATTATTATTTCCTCAATAAAAAACTTTATCGGGTTTATCCGCTTTTTTTGAAAGCACTCGAGCAATATCGTGAAATTCAGGAAGAAAGCAAAAATATGAAAGGCAACGAGCGGCGAAAATATGTGAAAGAACGCCAAAAAGAACTCGCCGATCAATACGAAAAACAACTGAAAGATTTGACGACGACCGAAGGAAAAGTGTTCGCAAAACTGATGAATCGCGCTACCGGAAAAACGGTTTACGAAATCATCAAAGAACTTCGCGGCGGCTGGAGCGCATTTTGGTGGAACGTGAAAGGAAATATGGCAGATGTCAGCCTGAAAGAACCCTACAATCCACACAAAAACAGAACCGACCAGTTTCTGGAATCTTTGCTTCAATCCAACTGGAACTTCGGATATTTGCAGCCCTACGAAGGATTTCAGGATTTTAAAGTTTCCAAGTGAATACGAAAGTTAAAAAATAATGATTCATATTAAACCAAAAACCATTCATTCACTAAACTTGCGGCAAGTCTTGCGGTTCGCTCTCCGATGTCATAAGCGGGATTCACTTCCGCAATATCCATTGCAATCAGTTTTTTGTTTTTTAAAATGTGTCGGAAAAAGTGCATAAAAGCGGTATCTGCAAAAATTCCGTTGTACGCCGATGCTGAAACTCCGGGAGCAATCGCCGCATTGAAAACATCCATACAAATCGTAAGATAAAGAATATCAACATTTTCCAAAATCTCATCAATTTTTTGGTAAACTGCCGGAAGATTTTCAAAAAAAAGTTCATCGGCTAAAATATATTTCATCCCGAATTGATGAGCCGTATCAAAGAGTTTCAGCGTATTTGAATTTCTCTGAATCCCGATATGAAGCGAATGGATTTCACCTTGTTGCGCAATTTGCCAAAATCCGGTTCCGGAAGTGGCTCCGATTTCGGGGTTGATTTCGCGATTATCAAAATGGGCATCAATATTGATAATCCCGATTTTTTTGTCGGGAAACGCTTTTTTAATTCCGGAATAATGGGCAAACGTAACCTCGTGTCCGCCGCCGAAAACGATGCTTTTTGCTTTTTTTTGAAAAACCCGCAAAACTTTTTCTGCCAGCAGATTTTGAGATTCTTCAAGATTTCCGTTTTCACAAGAAATATTTCCAAAATCTTTTAAAATAAATTCGGGGTTCACAACGGGAAAATTCGATAAATTTTTACGCAAAATATCGGGAGCATCTTTCGCTCCGGCTCGTCCTTTGTTGCGTTTCACGCCTTCGTCCACAGCAAAACCATGAAGCACAAAATTGCCCTCGCAAATGTTTTGATAATCATTTTCCAAAACTGCTTTTTGAAAAATTCGGTGATAAAGCGGATCATCGCCGTCAAATCTTCCTTGCCACATTTTAATAATATAAATTTTAGATTTTAAATTGATTATAAATAAAGTGTTACGAATTTTATTAATGCCTAAAAATCATGTCGGAACTTACATAAAGGCTTTGAAAAAATAGGCTAATATTCATCATAAATATGTTTCAAAATATTTTTATCGACTTCCGAAAGTTCGATATTTCTTCGTTCCATCGCTTTTTCCGCAACTTCGCAGGCTTTTGAAAAACTGAATTTCTCATCGCCTTTCATTCCGCCCCAACTGAAATTTTCTACCAAATTCGGCGGGAATCCGCTTTTGAAAATATTGGCACCGACTCCAATCATAGTTCCGGTATTGATCTGTGTATTGACGGCAGTTTTGGAATGATCGCCCATTATTAATCCCGAAAATTGAAGCCCGGAATCCGCAAAACGTTTTTGTTTATAATTCCACATTTTCACGGAAGCATAGTTGTTTTTCAGATTGGAAGCGTTGGTTCCGGCTCCGAAATTGCACCATTCGCCGACTACGGAATTTCCCAAAAATCCGTCGTGTCCCTTGTTGGAATATCCAAAAATCACAATATTGTTCACTTCGCCGCCGATTTTGGAATACGGACCAACGGTAGTTGCGCCGTAAACTTTCGTTCCGAGATTGAATTTTGAATTTTCGCACAGCGCAATCGAGCCTCGGAGATGACAACCTTCCATAATTTCCGCATTTTTTCCGATGTAGATTTTTCCGGTTTTGGCGTTCAATGTAGAATATTCCACAACCGCGCCTTCTTCGATGAACAAATCTTTTTTATCTCCCAAAAATCCGTTGGTGGACGAAAGCGGCTGCGAATTTCGACCTTTTGTGATGAGTTCAAAATCGTAGTTTATGGCTTTATCGTTAAAGGAAAATAAATCGGTTGGTTTTTTAAAAAACAGTTGTTCATCGGCGATGTCCGTCATTTTTTCGATTTGATTTAATGAAAAATTCTGCATATCGAGTTTTGCGGCAACTATTTCATTTTCATAAACTAAGGCTTCGCCCGATTTCAGATTTCGGATTTGCTGCAACACATTTTCGGTCGGGATAAAATTTGGAATGATGAGTAAAGATTCTTTTTCTTGCGGTTTTTTGAATTTTTCCAGAAGGTAATTCTCCGTGATGAAACCGACCTCGTCAGTTCCCAAAAGTTTCTGCCAACGTTCTGAAAATGTGAGGATTCCACATCGCATTTCGGCAACGGGTCGGGTAAAACTCAGCGGGAGAAAATCTTCCCAATATTGTACGTCTGAAAATATTAATTGCATTTTTTTAGAGTAAAATTAAGGTTTGAGTTACAAAATTCGGAGTGCAAATTAAGAATTACAAATTAAAAATTACACTACCTTTATTTTCATAAAGTTTTCGCCGAAATTTTGTTTCGCGAACCGTATTGTCGTTTAAAATAAGATTGATTAAACTCGGTTTTTTTGAAATAATACTTAAAAAAGATAAAAATTTTCTAAATTTAGCAATCATTTTAAGATGTAATCGTTTTGTTTAAAGGCAAAGATAACGTAAAATAAAAAATTTTGATTAAAAAAAACATCCTTTTCATTTCCTCGTGGTTTCCCAATAAAATAGAAGCAACCAACGGAAATTTTGTACAGCGACACGCAGAAGCGGTCTCGCAACTTCACGATGTGGAAATCCTGCACGCGATTGGTGATAGAAATCAGAAAGAAAAATTTTTGTTCGATGATAAAATAATCAATGGAATCCGAACCTTAATTGTTTATTATAAAAATTCCGAAATTTCCGCAATCAATTTTCTGCGCAGAATGAAGGCTTATCGTCTCGGATTTAAAAAAATGAAAATGCCGGATTTGGTTCATGCCAACGTTTTGCACAACTCGATGTTTTTTGCAGTTTGGCTAAAGAAAAAACATAAAATTCCGTTTGTGGTTACGGAACATTGGTCGATTTTTTTAAAGATAAATCGAAAAAAACTTTCAAAAATAAAATTATTTACGGCTCGACAAATTGCCAAATACGCGTCTTATCTTTTTCCTGTGAGTGAAAATTTAAAAGAAAATATGCAACATTTGGATATTCGCGGAAATTATAAAGTCGTTGGAAATGTGGTAGATACAGATTTGTTTGTCGTAAATGAGAAAGAAAAAGAAAAATTTATTTTTCTTCATGTTTCATGTTTGGTAGCGTTGAAAAATCCTGATAAAATTATTGCTACGGCAAAAAAATTATACGAAGAATTTCAGAATTTTGAATTGCACATCGGCGGAGACGGAGATGTGAAAGCGTTGGAAAAGCAAATTAGAGAAATTAAAGCAGAAAATTACATCAAAACATTCGGCGAAATTCCGTTGAATATGGTCGCGGAAAAAATGCAAAACAGCAGTTGTTTCGTTCTTTTCAGTGATTATGAAAATCTTCCCTGCGTTCTTTTGGAATCCATGTCGTCGGGAGTTCCGGTGATTGCTACAAATGTCGGAGGAATCCCTGAAATCGTAAAAAACGGACACGGAATTATCATTGAAAAATCCGAAAAAGAGCTTTATGACGCGATGAAAAATGTGATCACCAAAAACACAAACTTTCTCTCTCCTCAAGATTTGCATGATTATGTTGATATTAATTTTTCCAAAAAATCCATCGCAAAACAATTTGACGAAATTTACCGGAAAATTTAGAAATTAGACTTTGAGACAAGACACAAGACACAAGACACAAGAATCAAGACACAACAACCATCAACCATCAACCATCAACCATCAACCGACAACCAACAACCAAATACAATGAAGCAAGGTTTTTCAATATTTATATCCGAAACGCAAACAGAGATAAAAACATTTATTTCCGGAAAAAATGACGATTTTCATTTTCAAAACGAAAATCCTGAAATCCTGATAGAAGGTGTGCTCCTCAACAAAAAAAAATTGCTCCGCGATTATGCGTCGAAAGATTATCAAACGTTGATTTTGGAATTGTATCGGCAAAAAAAAGAAAAACTTGTCGCCGAATTGGAAGGCGAATTTCGTGGATTTATCTATGATAAAAATTTAAAAAAAATCTATGTTTTCACAAATGCAACTTCCACGCAAAGAGTGTTTTACACCAAAATCGGGAACGCTGTTTTTATTGATACGAATTTGGTGCGCCTCAATAAATCATTAAAAAATAAAAATCTGAAGACCGCTCCGGATTTGGATGCTGTCTATCAAATGCTTTGTTTCGGGAGTTTGCTGGAAAATAAAACGATTTTGGAAAATGTTTATAAACTTTTAGACGGGCATTTTTTGGAAATTGATACCGATGAAATTAAAATCGAGGAAAAGCAGTATTTTACGCCGAACCCAAAAGAATATTATAGCAAAAGCAAAGAAAAAGCGATTCGGGAAATCCACGAAATTTTTGAAGATTCGGTTTTAATGGAATATGAAAAAGATCGCGAGTTTTCCAAAAAACATTTGGCGTTGCTCAGTGGCGGTTTGGACAGCCGAGTTGCGATGATGTATGCCGTAAAAAACGGAATGAAACCGGACAACGTGTTTTGTTTTTCGCAATCGGGATATTACGATGAAAAAATTTCCCGAAAAATTGCCGAAGATTATGGTTTGCATTACGAATTTGTGGCGTTGGACAGTGGATTATTTTTAAATAAAATTGACGAATTGGCAGAGATTTCCGAAGGTTTGGTTTTGTACACCGGCGGAATCCACGTTCAATATGCTGTGGGAAAACTTCAATTTCAGGATTTCGGAGTTTTTCACAGCGGACAAATCGGTGACGGCGTTTTAGGAACGTTCAATTCGGTGCCGAAAAAGAAAAAACCATCGGCATTCAGAATACTTCTCAATCCGGATTTTTTGCCGAAAGTGGAAAATACATTCAATTCTGTGATAAAAAAATACGATTCCGAAGAAATTTTCCTGATGCGAAATATTGCTTTTAATCGCCCGCTTCTCGGCGCCCACGTTCTTCAGCAAAAGGCTTATCAAACTTCGCCTTTTATGACGAAAGATTTTATGAAATTGGCGTTGAGTTTTCCGGAAGCATGGAAATATAAACACAAATTTTACCTCGAATGGATTTCCGAATATTGCAAAGAAGCCACAAAATACACTTGGGAAAGAACGCTGATGAAGCCAAACGCTTTTTGGAAAATGAAAGCAGGAGATTATTTTTTGAAACCCGCGTTTGTAAGGTGGAACAAACATATTTTGAAAACTCCGCAAAAAGCAAGTATGTATCCGTATCAATATTATTACGATATTTATCCTGAAATTCGGGAGCATTATCAAAATTATTTTGATGAAAACATCCGGCGTTTAGAAAATTATTCGGAATTAAAAGAGGAAATACGAAAACTATTCGCTAAACCGAATTTTTATTCCAAAACGCACGCTATCAATATTTTAGCGATTTTTAAACTTTATTTTTAAAGATGCAAAACCTGACGGATTTCATAAAACATTTTTTCAAAAACAAAGGGCAGCACGTTTTTGTTTCGTTGCTGATTGCAAAAATCTGTGCATTTCTCGGTTCGCTTTTCATCATCCGTTTGTTGCCCGAAAATGAATTTGGAGTTTTGAGCATCGCGGCTTCAATATTCGCAATTTTTGTGCCTTTCAGCGGATTCGGAAGTACGCAAAGTTTGCTGCGTTTTGGCGCGATTTCTCAGTCGGAACAAGACAAAAAGGAATTATCGGATTATCTTTTTCGGCGAGGATTTTTTTATCAAATTCTGCTGAGCTTTATTTTTCTTGCGGCGAGCGTTTTTTATGTTTCAAAATACGAATACATTTTTTGGATTTTTTTGTGTTTTGCCGTTCGTTTGCTGGGGACGTATTTTTTTATGTATGTTCAATCAAAATTTCGGATTTCCGGCAACAATCGGGAATTTGCAAAAGTTGGCAACGCCGTGAACATCGGATTTTTGGCTTTGCTGATTTTGCTCACTTATTTTTTCGGATTGAAAGGCTATTTGGTTGCTGTTGCGGCTTCACCGTTTATTTCGATGTTTTGGTACAAACATTTTAAAAATAATTTTAGCCCAAGAAAAATTTTCAATTTCAATAAAAAAGAACTTTGGAGTTATGCGCTTCACTCTTCCGGAACGGCTTTGCTTTCGGATGCGCTTTTTTCTGCGGACATTTTGCTGTTGAGTTTCTTGATGAACGAAACCGCCGTTGCCCATTACAAAGTTGCGATACTAATTCCCGCAAATATCACTTTTTTATCGCTCACGTTTATGCAAAGCGATTTTCCGATTTTAGCAAAAAATTATAAAAATAAAATGTTTTTAAAACATTATATATCAAATTATTACAAACTATTTATCCCGATTTGTATTTTGATTTTCGGCATCGGATTTTTTTTCGGTAAAGAAATTCTTCATCTTTTTTTCAAAGAACAATATGCGGACAATTCATTTATTTTTTCGATACTTTTGGCGGCATTTTGCGCCAATATGCTTTTTAGAAATCTTTATGGAAATCTGCTTTCGGCAGTAGGTTTAATGAAAAATAATACCACTGTTTCCGTTTTCACGCTGTTGGTTTTGTCGGCACTTTCTTTTTTATTGGTTCCAAATTTCGGATTGAAAGGAATGGCAATTTCTATGGCTTCAGCATTGACATTTTCGGGATTTATCCTGATGTTTTATTTTCTGGTGTATCTTAAAAGATTGAAATAGAGTTACGAGATACGAGATGCGAGATGCGAGATTTCAGTCTAAACGCATTAAAAAATGTTAATCCGTCGTCTTTTTTTAACGCAAAGATTTCTATTTTTATCCGGATTTTTAGAAAACGCAAAGGCATTTTATTTAGCAAAGGCTCGTGTTCTTTTAATACGTTTTTACATTTGCTGAGTAAAACGTCTTTGCATTAAAATTATACTTAAATATGTCGCAATTATTAAACATATTTAATTTATTTATTGAAAGATTAGACTGATATTTTGTATGTCCGGCAAAAAAATTATTATTGAATCCTTATATTTGCACTGCTAAAAATTTTAAAATAAGCAAATGAACACCCATCAAAAAGATTGATACTGCAACGAATAATTGTACAGGGTGTTCCATTTGACCATTGAAAAAAAAATAAAATATACCAGATGAAACACCCATCAAAAAAATTGATATTACAAAAAAATAATTGTACAGGGTGTTCCATTTGACCATTGAAAACAATAATAATTACCAAATGAAATACAAACGAATCCTCCTGAAACTCAGCGGCGAAGCATTGATGGGAAACCGACAATACGGAATTGATAACGACAGACTGAAAGAATACGCCGAAGAAATCCGGAAAGTGGTAAGCAAAGGTTGCGAAGTGGCAATCGTTATCGGAGGCGGAAATATTTTTCGCGGTGTAGCCGGTGCTGCAAAAGGGATGGACAGAGTTCAAGGCGATTATATGGGAATGCTCGCCACAGTGATTAATGGAATGGCTTTGCAAGGCGCATTGGAAGATGTCGGAATTAAAACCCGCTTGCAAAGTGCCATCGAAATGGATAAAGTAGCCGAACCTTTCATCAAAAGACGAGCCGTAAGACATTTGGAAAAAGGACGCGTCGTGATTTTCGGAGCGGGAACAGGAAATCCGTATTTTACCACAGATACGGCAGCAACACTTCGAGCCATTGAAATCGGTGCAAATGTGATTTTAAAGGGAACTCGCGTGGACGGAATCTACGACAGTGATCCCGAAATCAATCAAAACGCCGTGAAATTCAATGCACTGACTTTTGAAGAAGTTTTTGAAAAAGATTTAAAAGTAATGGATATGACGGCTTTCACACTTAGCCACGAAAACAAACTCCCAATCATCGTTTTTGATATGAACAAAAAAGACAATCTTTTGAAAATCGTAGAAGGCGAAAACATTGGAACTTTAGTAGGCAATTAAAGAAGTTCGGAGGTTTTTTACTTTTTGTCGCCCTGAACACAGATGAAGCCCACGAATAAAGTTGAGTTTTTTTCACTTCACATCCAAAACCGGATATTTTTGTTTCATGTCATAGAACAACGAAGTGTCGAGTTCAAGGGCTTTTTGCAGAGTTTCTTTTCCTTTTTTTTCGTTTTCCAAATTGAAATGGCAGTTGCTCAATTGGTAATATAGTTCCGCTCTTTTGTGTTTTTTCAAAGCGGTGGTCAGGATTTTTTCGGCTTTTTTGTAATCATCCAAAAGCATTAAGATTTCTGCGTAAACATACCAATTGTAAAAACGTTCGGACTCCACTTCCACGAGTTTTTCGAGGCAAATCAAACTCTCTTCATAATGTTCGGAATCGATGTAAAGAAAAGCGAGGCGTTTCAGATAATCCACATCGTTTTCGTTCAAAATTGTGGCTTCTTCCGCAAAATACAAGGCTTCTTCTTTTTTGCCGATGGCTTCATAAATGTAGGATTGTTCCATCATCGCCAGATAAAATTGCGGGTCTTCGCGCAGGGCTTTTTGAAAATAATTTAGGGCAAACATCGGCTGTCTCAATTCGCGATAGCACATGCCCATTTTGTAATAAGTGTAGGTTTTGGTGTATTCCAATTCCAGCATTTCTTCGTAGATTTCGATGGCTTCTTCCCAACGGCTCATCGCTTCGTAGCACGCGGCTTTGTTGGCATAAACGCTCACCGCATTGGAATTGACGGCGAGAAGATAATCGTAGCCTTTTATCGCTTCTCTGTAATTTTTTCGATGGAAATAAAACTGTCCGTATTCAAACCAAGCCGCTTCGGAAAAGGGAAATTTGTCGAGATACGAATTTAAAAAATCTATTGCTTCTTTGCTTTTTTTCAGTTGATTGTAGCAAAACATAATATTTTCCAAAGCATATTCGTCTTCCGGTATGAATCGAAGTGCTTCTTTGTAATGTTTCAAAGCGGAAAACGGATCTTGGAGAACCAAGTATTCATCGGCGATGAAATTGTTAAGAAAGTTTTCTTCCTCGTCTTGTTGTAATGCTTTTTGGCAATATTCGATGGCTTTTTTCGGATTTCCCAAATCGGAATAATATTTTGCGCAGCACACGAGAAAATCAATGTCTTCAGCAGCAAAATCTTTCAGTTCGTCTATGATTTTTTTGGCATCCGAATATTGTTCGTATTCCAGCAAAACCTCTAATTTTTTGATTTTTATTTCCGGGGAATTGGGATGAAGTCTTGAGCCGTAGTTTACGGCGTGTTCCGCAAAGGTAACGTCTCCGAGTTCTAAATAATAGATAATGATGTCTTCCAATTCTTCGATTTCGAAGTAAAGTTCCTCACCGTTTTCCATCATATCTTCGAACTTTTTGGCAAGTTCGTTTTCAAATAATTCTTCCAATATCTTGTTTCAATATTTCGTCAAAGCAGGAATTTCATTACAAACTTTGATGAATCTTTTTGATTTGACGGCGTAAAGATAATGTTTTTTTTTGAATTTGCATTTATTTGCCAAGCCTTAAAAAAAACCGATGAAAATCATGGAATTCCATTGAAAATCAATCCATAAAAGCGCAAATTTGTTTGATGTAGATTTTCTTCTTGCTGTCCGTGATTCTAAATTCCGGATTAAATGTCCGCTGCACAACTATAAAATTATCTTTCCAAATCGAGGAAATTTTTCTTCCTCACCGTCCTTTGTTCAATTCTTTTCTCGTATTTTTCGCCTTGGAAAATGCGCTGCACCATAATTCCCGGAATGTGGATTTGGTTTGGGTCTAATGCTCCGGGTTCTACCAATTCTTCCACTTCGGCAATGGTGATTTTTCCTGCGCCTGCCATCGGAAAATTGAAATTTCTGGCGGCTCCTCTGAAAATTAAATTTCCGGTGTGGTCGCCTTTCCACGCTTTTACGATGGAAAATTCTGCTTTGAAAGCGTGTTCCAAAATGTGAGGTTTTCCGTCGAAAATCTTGATTTCTTTTCCTTCGGCAGTTTCCGTTCCGTAGCCTGCCGGTGTGTAGAATGCGGGAATTCCGGCTTGTGCGGCTCGGCTTCTTTCGGCTAAAGTTCCTTGCGGAATGAGTTCCACTTCCAATTCTCCGGAAAGCATTTGCCTTTCAAATTCGGCATTTTCGCCGACATAGGAAGAAATCATTTTTTTGATTTGATGTTTTTGAAGCAGCAATCCCAATCCGAAATCGTCAACTCCGGCGTTGTTTGAAATGCAGGTCAAGTTTTTCACATTGCTTTCCACCAAAGCAGCGATGCTGTTTTCCGGAATCCCGCAAAGCCCGAATCCGCCGAGCATAATCGTGGTTCCGTCTTCAATTCCTTTGATGGCTTCCGTTGCGTTTTTTACTCTTTTATCTATCATTATTTTCAGAAAATTTTCGAGGTATGAAATTAGTGTTTTTTATGGTTTGGTGCAAATTTCACTTTCAATTTCTAAAAATATTTTTGTTGAGTTTGTTATTTTTGAGTGATGGGATTTGGCTGTTGGAGTACGGGAAATGTTACAAATGCGATGTTGTCTGAATATTTGGAGCATCATTGTAATCCGACAGATGAAAATTAAGGCTCAAGAAAATCACACGCATCAAAATGCGCCGACCGAAGAAAAAATAAATCAGTACATTTGTTCTTATGAATATTCAAGAATTGATAACGATTGACCGTGAAATATTAGGTGGACAACCTGTTTTTAAAGGAACTCGAGTTCCGGTTGAAACTTTGTTTGACCATCTGGAAGCCGGCGTTTCGTTGGATGAATTTTTAGATGATTTCCCAACCGTATCAAAAGATAGCGCAATCGCACTATTAGATATAGCCACCAAATTTTTGACCTCAAAAAATGCCGCCGAATTATATGAAACTGTTGATTGACGAAAATTTACCCAAAAGATTAAAACTTGATTTTCCGGAACACGAAATTTATACGATTAGAGACAAGCAATGGAACGGAATGAAAAATGGCGAACTCCTAAAACTTATGACCGATAATTCTTTCGATGCCCTCTTAACTTTTGATAAAAATCTACAACACCAACAAAATTTTTCAAAATATACGATAACCGTTTTTGTATTGACTGCAAAAATTAATCGGTATGAGGAATTAACTAAATTGACACCGAAAATAAAAAAATATTTGAAGAATGAACAAATGCCAACAGGACCCGTCATCATTTCCGATAATTAAAAAAAACCGACTAAAAATCTCGGTTCTATTAATTTTATTGAGTTTCGGCGTTAAGGCTCAAGAAAATCACACGCATCAAAATGCGCCGACCAAACAAATTTCCGCCGATAAAATTATTGCCGAAACCAATATTCCCAAAGAACATTCGGATAAATTCGGACATCTTTTGGTGCAAAATTTTGAAGGGCGAATCGTCCCGATGAATACGCAGGCTTTGGATGTTTTGAGGAAACTTTACAAACACGACGAATTTAAAGGAACCGCCGGAAATGCTTTGGACGCAAACCAATGGTTTCTTTCCGTGAACACTGATGTGCAAAGTTGGACGATGGTTCCCGTCATTAAAATCGGAACAAAAGGCGGAGACGAATTGAAGAAAAAAACCAAAGCGAATAGCGACGGCTACACTTCGCTCGTCAAACTTTTTCCCGTGAATCCGAAAACCGGAGAAATGTATTATGTTTTGGAAAAAGATTACAACGATGCCTTTCGCAAAAAACCTTCGGAACAAACGAACTACGACAAAGAAGTGATTGCCGTAAACGAAAGGGTGCAGATTTTTAATGAATTTTTCAGCGGACAATTTATGCGCATCGTTCCCGTGAAAAATGATGCTAACCATCGGTGGAATTCTTGGATGGATGCCAATCTCGAACCCGATGCGGAATCTCAAAAAATCATGGCTCCGTATTTTATACAAGTTTTAGACGCTCGCCGAACCGGAAATTGGGAAAAAGCAGATTCCGAACTTCAAAAACTTTCGGATTATCAGCAAAAATGGGGGAAAAACGTGGTGCCGCCGAAATCAAAAGTAGATTTGGAAGTTTTTATGAACCAAATGAACATCAATTTTAAACTCCTGATTTTCTATTCAATCATCGGAAGTTTGCTGTTGATTTTGGGTTTCGCGGAACTTTTTAAACCGAAGAAAATTTTAAATAAAATCGTTAAAACCATCATTGCCATTGGATTTGTAGGTTATGTTTTTCACTTTTTGGGGCTTGTCGCACGCTGGTATATTTCCGGACACGCGCCTTGGAGCAACGGCTACGAAGCGATTATTTTTATTTCGTGGGTTGGGATTACCGCCGGATTTTTGCTTTACAGAAATTCTAATGCGCTGATTCCCGCCGCCGGATTTATGGTTGCCGTCATTATGATGGGTTTTGCGCACGGCGGTTCTGCTTTGGATCCGCAAATCACACCGTTGGTTCCGGTTTTAAAATCTTATTGGCTCATCATTCACGTGGCGATCATCACGTCGAGTTACGGATTTTTTGCGCTGTCGATGATTATTGCCGTCATCACGCTGTTTTTCTACATTGTTTCGGGTAAAAAATTATACAAAATTCATCACAATTCCACAATAAAAGAGCTCACCATAGTTTCCGAAATGTCTTTAAGCATAGGGCTTTTTGCGCTCACGGTCGGAAATTTTCTCGGCGGAATTTGGGCAAACGAATCTTGGGGAAGATACTGGAGTTGGGATCCGAAAGAAACTTGGGCTTTCATTTCGATAATGGTTTACGCCATCGTTTTGCATTTGAGATTGGTTCCGGGATTGCGTGGCAGATGGGCGTTTCACGTTGCGGCGATGTTTGCGTTTTCATCAATGGTGATGACGTATTTCGGCGTGAATTATTATCTCAGCGGACTTCATTCCTACGCAAAAGGCGATCCCGTTCCCGTTCCCGTTTGGGTTTATCTCGGATTGGCGTTTATGCTTTTGCTGTCGGCGTTTTCTTATTTTAAAGTGAAAGAATTAAAAAACTAATGTTTAAAAGTCTAAAAACTAAAATTCATTAACTTCAAAAAAACTAATGTTTAAAAGTTTAAAGACTAAAAATCTGCGACCTAAAAAATTAAAGAAAAATTGACTTCCAAAGAAAAACGATTTTTTCAAAGGGGAAAATGATTATCGCGAAAAGGAAAATGATTATCGCGAAGAGTGAAATGATTATCGCGAAGAGGAAAATGATTATCGCGAAGAGGAAAATGATTATCGCGAAGAGGAAAATGATTATCGCGAAGAGGAAAATGATTATCGCGAAGAGGAAAATGATTATCG
>JAITMJ010000141.1 GCA_031277475.1 Flavobacteriaceae bacterium | reverse complement strand
CATTGTTTTTGTTAAAAAAATACCCGAATCTGAGAAGCTCGTTTTTTTTAATCCGGGTATTTTGAAATTACATTTTAATTAATTCGCACTTCAAGCGTTGCATACTTTTTCTGCCAATTCTGTTTCTGCTTTGGCGGGCATATCCGTTTTTTGGGAAATCGGCAAAACCATATATTCGAATATTTATTTCATTTTTTAAACCCAATCTTCATCCGTTTTGTTTTTAATTTTTATAGTGAAGTTGTTGTTTAAAAATTGATGGGGCAAAGATATGTGCAAGGAAAGCATAAAAAGTGTGAACTGGTTCACAACTTTTTGATTTAGTGCAAATTGTGAACTGGTTCACAGTTGGTTTTCGAGAGATTTTTCTTGTGTTGATGGGTGGAAATAGCGAGAAAATGATGGTTTTGGAATAAAAAAGAACCCAAGGCTTATTCTAAAAACAAGCCCCAAAATTAGAATAAAAAATCCGTTATTCTAAAAAACAACCTAAAAATTAGAATAAGAAATTCGCTATTCTAAAAAATAACCGAAAATTAGAATAAGAAAAAAAATCACTTCCCGTAAAACAGATTTTTATTCTTCACAAAATCTGATTAAAATATTTTTCAACGATTTTTACCTTTACTTTGCAAAAAAAGATTATCCGGCTGAACGCAGTAAACCGACCGTTTTTTTTAATCCGCATTTTTCTAAACCATGCAATACTTCTTCCCTTGTCATTGGCGGATGTTTGAGATTGGCAACTTGCTTGTTGAAAGCCCGCAAAACCACGTCACTATTTTGATGAAAAAGTTGGGCAACAAAATTATCGGGATGAAAGGCTTGTATAAAAAAAGTTGCCATATATTTTTGGGGAAAATGTTTTAAATTGGCGGTAATAATAAAATCGGCTTTAGCATGAATAGCGGCAGCAAGAATATGTCTGTCATCGGCATCCGGTAATTGTATTTTTTCTATGAGCGAATGAAAATTTTTAACATCGGCATCGGGAAAAGCCGAATTCATTGCTCGTTTGGCAGCGTTCAAATTTTTTAATTGTAATTCGGGGCGATTGAGCAAGAGATTTCGCATCCACTCATCGTGTATCTGTTCCGTCCATTTTGGGAAAAACAATCCCACATCCGCCAAATGCAACAGCAAATCTCTTACAGGAGCCGGATAGAGCGTATTGGCATCCAATAATGCCGTGATGGTTGGCTCTTTTTTCATTAATATCCCATGTTTAATTTTTGCGCCTGTTTGCTAAGAAAAGCCAACTGTTTTTTTCTGATTTGTTCCTGTTTGTCTTTGTATGCCCGCACATCTTTCAACAAAATACGCCTGTGGCTTCCGACTTTAAAAAAAGGAATTTCGCCTGTTTCCAAAAGTTTTACCATAAAAGGACGAGATATATGCAGCATATCGGCGGCTTGTTGCGAAGTTATTTCCGGCTCAACCGGAATCACGGAAACCGATTTGCCGTCTGCCATATTGGAAAGAATATCAGATAAAAGCGAAAACGCCGATTTAGGAATGGCAATATTGGTATCATCAAGACGAATGGTAATATTTTCAGTTTCCAACCTCCTCGTATTCAATCTGATGGCGTGTATGGATGCTTGCGCCATTTGCCTGTCTTGTTTATTAATGATTTTTTCCACGATAAAATAATTTTAGTGCAAATATACTAAACGAAATAAACGAAACAAAAAAAATAAAAACAATATTTTCACTTCCCGTAAAACAGATTTTTATTCTTCACAAAATATTCTCTTGAAATTCCGATGAGGGAGGACAACACAGTGTCGTTCAAATCTTTAATGATTTCTGGTGGAAAATCTTCTTTCAAATGCTGAATTTTTTTGTTCAAATCAAAAGTGTTCAGTACCTCGAAACGTTTCACATAAAAAGCGGTGTATTCTTCCAAAATATCGGCATATACGCTTTTCAAATCGGGAGATGCTTTCACAAGTTTTTTAAAATGCTCTCGGCTGATGTACAAAATTTCCGCATCTTCCACACATTCGATGATTTCGTGGCTTTTTGTGGCATATCTGAAACTCTCGATATTCGTGATGAACCTGTTTTCCCAAGCCAACATTCGGGTGATTTCCCTACCGCCATCGTTGATGTAGTAGGTTCTTAAAATACCGTCGTTTACAAAAAACAACTTATTGCACGGAAAATTCTTTTCCACGATAATTTGCTTTTTTTTCACACTCGAAAACTCAAAATATTTATTGAGGTTTCCCTGTTCCGCTTCCGAAACTTTTCCATATTTTTCCAGAAATTTAATCAGTTTTTCACATTTCATGTCTTTGGCAGTTTTTAGTTTGACAATAGAAAAAGCGTGTAGCCCGTTTATTGCAAAAGAGGCACTGCCACGCCCAAGAATCAAATAAACAAGCTCACGCCCAGCGTGAACATTGCTTCCTTGACTCTTTGAAAATTGACAGTTTTCTTTTGCAAGAAAAGCGAATGCTTTATACTTTTTCCGTTAAAATATTAAGGCTAATATAAGATTTTTTTTAAAATTGTGAACCGGTTCACAGAAAAATGAAACACCCATGACAAAATAATGACACACAAACAAATCGAGGAACGAGATTCGCCGATTCCTAAAAAATAATAAAAATGACAGAGGCAAATCCGAAGGATTCGCCGACACCATTAAAAAAAATAAAAATGCAGGAGGCAAATCTGAAAGATTGGCTACACCGAACCTCGGCTACGCCGGCAAATTTCAAAAAAACTTTGTTTTTTTTCATTTGTGTTAGGTTTCGCCGACACCATAAAAAAAAATAAAAATGCAGGAGGCAAATCTGAAAGATTCGCCGATTCCATTAAAAAATAATAAAAATGACAGAGGCAAACCCGCTAAAAAAATAAATACGAACTCAAAGAAAAAAACAAAACTATAGCCATTTTTGCCCCCTTCGGGGGACAGGGGGCTTAAACAGATGAAATAACCGATATTTAATGTCGGGAACTTTATAGCAATATCTCCCAAAAACATTTTATCTTTGCAATTCCTATGAAAATTTTCCGAAATTTTTCTTCTTACAATTCCGAGAAACCTTTGGTTTTATCGCTCGGAATGTTTGACGGCGTTCATCTCGGACATCGTTCCATTATCGAAAAAATGAATATAGTTGCCAAAGAAAAAAATTTAGAAACTGCCGTTCTTACATTTTGGCCTCATCCGCGTTTGATTTTTGAACCTGAAGAAAACCTGAAACTGCTGAATACCATTGAAGAAAAAACTGAATTTTTTGAAAAATACGGTATCGAAAATGTCTTTGTAAAAGAGTTTGATGCAGATTTTCGCAATCTTTCCGGCGAAGAATTCGTGAGGCAAGTTTTAATTGAAAAACTGAATGTAAAACATTTGATAGTAGGCTACAACCACGTTTTCGGAAAAAGTAAAAGCGGAAATTTTGCACTGCTTGAAAAACTTTCGTCCGAACTCAATTTTGAAGTCGAACAAATGGAAGCGGTAAATATTCACGAAAACAATATTTCTTCCACGAAAATCCGAAACGCTTTATTGGAAGGCAACATCGCGAAAGCCAATGAAATGTTGGGTTATTTTTATCCGATTTCCGGAACCGTGATTCACGGGAAAAAAATCGGGAAAAATTTGGGGTTTCCAACCGCAAATCTTGAGATTGATTCCATAAAATTGCTCCCGAAAAAAGGAGCTTATATTGTGGATGTTTTCAGGAAAAATAATTTTTACAAAGGTATGTTGAGCATCGGCACAAACCCCACGGTTAATGGAAAAAACATGAGTGTGGAAGTTCATATTTTGGATTTTGACGAAGATATTTACAGCGAAAAAATTACGGTAAAATTCCGGGGGTTTCTTCATGATGAAATCAAATTTGAAACTACGGAAAAACTGATTGAAAGGCTAGAAGAAGATAGAATTTTAACAGAAAAATTCTGTTGAAGTTATCCTCACAATTCTGTTGTTTTTCATCACCACACATTCACTATTTTTGGATTTTTTGAACCCCGTGAGTTTTTCATAGACTTTTTCAAGATATTTCAGAATTTTCTTTTCTTCTTCTATTTGAATTTTAACAGTTATCATAAAGAAAACTTTCGTTTGGTAACATAACCGGAGGTGGAAGTCTCCGTTTGTTTTTTTTACAAAACTCAACTATTTATTTAATTCTCCTCAACTCCAAATCTTCAAAATCAAAACTGAAATCGGTGATGTCCGAAATCGGTTTTATTGCGGCAGATTGGGCTTTTCCGTTTTCATCGTAATTAAAAATAATGAACGCATCGGCATCATAACTTCTGTCGTCCCATTTTGCAATAAATGTATTGTTGGAAAAAGGCAATAATTCGCCTTTCAATCGCGGCGAATTTTTACAGAAAATCCTAAAACTTTTTCCCGATTGCGAAATTTCCACATCGCCAAACCATTTGTCTGTGTAGGTTCCGAGAAATTGTTCGGGTTTGGGCTGCAGGTTTTTATTTTTTGCAAAGTCTTGAGATTTCGCGAAAATTTCGTTTTTACCGATTAAAATTTCGGCGTTATAATTCGACATTCTTTCGCCGTAAGTTTTCAGCCAATCTCGATCTTCAATCCCAAAATATAAATCTTTCACAGTGTTGGTAATCGTGTTGAAAGCCGCTCCGCTTTGCTGATTCGTCAAAACCACAATGCCGAGTTTCAAATCCGGAATCACGGTAAATTGCGTTACGGTTCCGATTAAACCGCCTGTGTGCTGAACCTGAAAATGTCCTTTCACATCGCTCAAAAACCAGCCCATTCCGTAGCCGTAAAAATGTGTATCATACGGATTTTTCAACGCCACGGAAATCGGTTGCTGAATTTGCCAAAGTTGCTGAATTTGCTTATCCGAAACCAATTTTTTCCCGTCTTTTGTGGTGAATCCGTTCATCAAAAATTCCGCCCAAACGCTCATATCTTTTATGTTGGAAACTATTCCGCCGGCGGCGTTTGCGGTTTCGTTCCAATCGTGCGGAACTTGAATCGCTTTGCCGTCCACCGGAGCGTGAGCATCAATAATGTTCGTGATTCCGGCGGCTTTTGCGCGGTTGTAACTTCCGAAACTCGACATCATTCCGACAGGTTTCATAATTTTTTGTTCGATGAAATCTGCCCAACTCATCCCCGAAATACGATGAATAATTTCGCCGGCAACGATGAACATAATATTATTATAATCCATCGAATTTCTGAAAGAATGTTCGGGTTTCAAGTAGCGAACATTGTGGATAATTTGGTTCACCGACAAAGTTCCGCCTTCGGGAAAAAACATTAAATCGCCTTGCCCAAGCCCCAATCCGGCGCGGTGTGTAACCAAATCTTTAATCGTGATTTCTTGCGAAACCGCCGCATCATACATTTGAAATTCGGGAATAAATTTGGAAACTTTATCATCAAAATTCAGTTTGCCTTCATCGGCTAAAATCGCCAAAGCGGTGCAGGTGAAGCCTTTGGAATTGGAAGCGATTCCCACCAAAGTTTGGTCGGTCATTTTTTCATTATTTTTAAGCGAACGAACGCCAAAACCTTTGGAATAAACCATTTTTCCGTCTTTAATAATCCCGACGGACATTCCCGGAACATCAAAAGTTTTCAGCGTGTTTTGAATTAAATCGTCTAATTTTTTTTCGTCGATTTGAGCATTAAAAAAGCCAAAAGTCAAGAGCCAAAAGCCAAAAGCCAAAGTACGTTTCATTATGATTTTATTTTCGCCAAATATAAGAAATTCACAGATTAATTTTAGAAATATAGAAAAAAAACAAGCCCTCAAAAATGAAGGCTTTTCTTATTTTTGCTGATGGTTGGTAATATTTAAAATTCTATCTTTGTTTTTATGTCCGACAAAAAAAGCATCATCCAAAAAGATTTTTACCGAGAAAGCGGAAAATGGCTTTCTACATTTCGGATTTGGGCGAAATGTTTCAATCCGAATCTTCATTTTATTTATGTTTTCAGAAAAGCCCAAAAATATAGAAAAACGCCTGTTTTAGGATTTTTTTGGAGGTTGGTTTTGAGGCGTTATCAAATAAAATACGGTTTTCAAATCTATCCTGAAACAGAAATCGGGGAAGGTTTGTATTTGGGACATTGGGGAAATTTGGTCATCAATCCGAAAGTGAAAATTGGGAAAAATTGCAATATTGCTCAGGGCGTGAGCATTGCACAATCCAATCGCGGAAAATTGAAAGGTTCGCCGCAAATAGGAGATGAAGTTTGGATTGGTCCGAATGCGGTAATCGTAGGTGAAATCACGATTGGAAACCATGTTGTGATTGCGCCGAATTCTTACGTTGCGGAAAATGTTCCGGACAATTCTTTGGTGATGGGAAATCCGTGTAGAATTTTCAATATTCCGAATACTACGGAAGGCTACATCAATCATAAAATCTGACTTGATTTTTTAAAATTTGTCAATGCTTTTTTTGTTTTACGGTAAAAATTCTTGCCATCATTTTGTTGTCGGATTTTCTGTAAAGCATTGCTTGAATTTTCACTCTGTTTTCCGAAATATCTTCCACAGAATTAAGAACATAGACGATTTTGTCGTTGGCATCGCAATTTGCATAATACATCACATCTCGAAAAATCGTAAAGTAATTTTCAGCCCAATCGGTTTTTCCCAAACCGTGAAAATATTGCAATTCACAAAAATCGCTAATCACGGGATATGCGGCAAAATACAACAATCCGACTCCGTTTAAATCGTAGTAAGGATTCAACGAATATTCTCGCGTAAACATTTGATTATCAGAAATATTGAAAATATAATCTCTATGATTTAAAGTTTTTTGTTCTTCTTTTTTAATGAGCCTGTATTCATTTCCGAAATCGGGAAATTCCGGATTTTGAGGAATTTTACAGTTCTCAATATTGGGTTGGCTTTTCGTCAAATGCTTGTTGGTAGTGGATTTTCTGATGGAAAAACTCGTCATCATATCCATCTTAATATTTTTTTCCAAAGATTTAAAATTGATTTTGCTGAAAAACATTCCCAAACCAAAGCGAGAAAGTTCGGCATCAAATTCATACGGATTGTTTTCTTTGAAATCACTTAAATTGTGGTTTCCGTCAATTCGGATTCTCACAAAAGTGGCGTAAAGTCTGTTTCCCAAATCGTCTTTCAGTTCGGAAGAAGATGTTTCGAGACCTTTGCAAAGCAAATCCCAGTGCAAATCTCCGGATTCTTTGAAAAGCCAATTTTCCGAAAGTGCCTCCAAACACATTTGCGGCATTGTGATATAATTCCGATTTTTCTCAGTTTTTACAGTTGTTTTTTCTGAAAATTTGATTTCTTTTTCGGAATTTTCTTTTTCGCAAAATGCAAAAATATCGTTCAGATTTTTAAACGAAAGCCAATCTCGATTCGGAATCATTTTGCCCAATCTGTTTTCGATTTCCACCCGAAGCGAAACCAAATCAATGCTGTCTATCGCAAGGTTTTTAAATTCGCTGTCGAAATGTTCTTCTTTGATGTCCGGCAAAATTCTCTGAACAATATTCCTCATTTTGTGATATTTTTTACAAAAATATTAAATAAAGATTTGTCCGATTATTTTGTTGGATTTATTTTCTTTTCTTGTTAATGACGGATTTAAACGGACTTAAAAATCTCACTCTTTTTCTTGAATGTTTTCATGGAAACCTGTAAACAATCGCATTGATGTTCATTCCGGCGCCTACGGACGTGAAAATCACGTTGTCGCCTTTTTGAAATCGGTGTCTGTCCATTTTATTTTTGATGATTAAATCGTACATCGTTGGAATCGTTGCTACTGAAGAATTTCCAAATTCTTGAATCGTCATCGGGGAAATATTGTGGTCATAATCTTTGATTCCGTAGAGTTTGAACAGATTTGAAATGATGGCGTAATCCATTTTTGCATTGGCTTGATGAATCAAAATTTTGTCAATATTTTCAATGGAAAGTCCGGCTTGCTCGATGGTTTCTTTTATTGCCGGAGGAACATTTTTCAGCGCGTATTCGTAGATTTTTCTGCCTTGCATTCTGATGTACAACTTTTCGGGATTTTTGGAATTTTCGTTTAATGACGGCGCATTGACGAGATAATTGAGTTCCGCACCATTGTCACAAATACTGTTGTGCGAGATAATTCCCGCGTTTTCATCGTCGGTTGCCGTTACTATGACAGCACCGGCGCCGTCAGCAAAAATCATTTTATTTCTGTCGAAAGGATCGGTTACTCGGCTCAAAGTTTCGGAACCGACCACCAAAATATTTTTTGCTTGCTTGGATTTTATTAAAACATTCGCCAAAATCATGCCTTCCACCCAGCCGGGGCAACCGAAAATCATATCGTAAGTGATGCATTTTCTGTTTTTTATTCCGAGTTTTGCTTTCACTCGCGCTGCCATATTCGGCATAAAATTTTGATTTCCGTTAAGATTGACTTCGCCAAAATTGCTCGCACAAATAATGTAATCCAAATTTTCTTGGTCGATTTTCGCATCTTCAATCGCAATTTTTGAAGCCTGATACGCAATTTCCGAATTGGATTGATTTTCGCCAATATATCTTCGATGTTCGATTTCTGTAATTTCTACAAATTTTTGGATGATTTCCGCATTGGATTTATCGAATTTTTCGCCGTTTTCGTCATAAAATTCCGAATCCATAAAAAAATCTCTGCCAATAATTCTTGGCGGAATATAGCATCCGGAACCGATAATAATCGTATTGGGCATAATATTTTAAGAAAAATTTCGGCAAAGTTATGAATTAATATCGGAATGGGCAGAGACACAAAACAAACGCCAGGCTAAACGCATTAAATTCTTCGAACATTATTATGTCTAACCACATAGAACCATAGTTTTGCAAAATATTATACACATAGATTTTCACAAAGCGAAAAAATAAATGTGTGTCTATATTTCTATGTAGTTATTTTTCATTAAAAATATTTGTAATATGGTATTATTTTCATAAAATTTTAATGCGTTTGACCTGAACAAACGTTTTTCAATAGTGTAAGCCTTAAGCTAAAAAATCCATAACTTTGTAACAAAGCCGTTTTTATGGAATTTTTGGATAAATATCAAAAAATCATCGCCGAAACCATCGAAAAATATAAGTTCAAAGACATGCCCGAAGAATTATACGAGCCGATGAACTACATCATTTCCAACGGCGGAAAACGCCTGCGTCCGATTATGGTTTTGATGGGTTGCGAACTCTTCGGTGGAGATATTTCAAAAGCGATGAAACCAGCAATTGCGATTGAATATTTCCATAATTTTACGCTGATTCACGACGATATTATGGACGACGCGCCGACGAGACGAAACAAACCGACCATTCACACGCTTCACGGAATTAATGCGGGAATTCTTTCGGGAGACGGACTGCTTTTGAAAGCCTACCAATTTTTTGAAGATTTGGAACCGGAACTGTTCAAAACTTGTATTCGGATTTTCACGAACACCGGTTTGCGGCTCTGCGAAGGACAGCAATACGACATCAATTTTGAAACTCAACGGCGCGTAACTTATGAAGATTATCTCCAAATGATTACCTACAAAACCGGCGTTTTGAGTGCTGCCGCTTTTGAAATCGGCGCGGCGATTGCCAATGCCGCTTTTCAAGATGCGGAAAATCTTTCCAATTTTGGAAAACATCTCGGGATTGCGTTTCAGATTATGGACGATTATTTGGATGTTTTCGGAAACGCGGAACAATTCGGGAAAAAACACGCCGGCGATATTTTCGAGAACAAAAAAACCATACTTTATCTTTTGGCGTGGGAAAATGCAACGGAAAATGAACAGAAAGAATTGGATGATTTGTATTCTCAAAAAACGGATAATGTGGAAAAAATTTACAGAGTAGAAGAACTTTTCCGAAGAAGGAAAGCAGATGAAAAAACGCTGCAATTGGTTCAAAAACACAATGAAATTGCACGAAATTATCTTGACAAAATCAATGTTTCGGACGAGAAGAAAAAACCTTTTATCGAACTTGCGGATTATCTTTTGAAAAGGGAAAATTGAAAAAACGCAAGACAAGGCATCAAACAAATAGTTGAATTATATTGGTAGAAATGGAAAATAATGCTGTCAAAAGCAATATTACATCCATTTTACGCGGCAGAGAAATGATTACTGCAAAAAACAAAAATGTGTAAAATCCTAATAGTAATCTGAAATCAAGAATATCAATTTTAATTACAAAATAGGAATAAATGGTTCCTGCTAAAAAGCATAAAGAATTGATTAACAATAATATAATAAGATTGTTTTTCATAAATGAAATTCCTTTTCCGGTAATCAGAAACAGCCATATTAATGAAAATATAAATCCGAATAAATATGCTATTGACCAGCCAAAGGAAAAAAGCCCCAAATAATTGTAAACTTTGGTATGAAAAAATGGATTGAGTGTGAAAACAATTTGAGAGATTGAAAGTCTGATGTTATGATATGAACCTCCGGGAGGTTGACGCTCACCGATTAAAAAACCGGTTTCAATATAATTAACGGTTAAATACAGACCGCATAAAATCAGTGTAAGTAAAGAACTTTTTAAATATGCTTTGAATAAAATATTTTTCCGAAACTTTAAAAGAACAGTGAACAAAATAAAAGCAATTAAAAAGAAAATAGAACTGTATTTTATTGATACTGTGATAAATAGAAAAATACTATTGAATAAAATAAATTTATTTTCACTCTGTTTATTATTTTGGAAATGGTGATTGATATAAAAAATCAGGATTAGAAAAGGAATTAATACCACTTCGGATAAACCGAACGGAAAAATTCTGAGAAAAGAGAAAAACGACAGCAGTGTCCATATTTCTTTCCAATAAAAATGGTTAATTCTCACAAAAAGCAGTGAAAACAGTAAGGACGATACGGATAAAACTTTGTAAGAAACCAAATAATTATCCACCACAAAATTCACAATTTTTAACAGCAAAGGATAAAAGAATGGCCAGACAGATGTTGTGATACTCGGCAAATGATCAGCAATTTTAAAATAATCAAAAGAATCCGGGCTTAAATATGAATTGATATTCCAACGCAAAAACAGATTGATAATCAGTGAAATAGGTATTAACCAAAATAGAGAATCAACAATTTTCGTTTTCATTTTAACATTTGAAATTTTTCAAAAATACTTTATTAATATTAAAAATCGTTCATAAAATTTTCTAAATTTAGTTTTACACCAATCCTGCTATTGCCGTAAAAACAACGGTTATAAAAATCATTAAAATTATTTTCCAGAAAATATGGGCTTTTTTGATTTCCATAAATTGAAAAGCGACCAATAAAAATTTTACCGCAGACAATCCCAAAATGATGAAAACAAAGCCTGATGTATTTTTAAGATAAATCACGGAAAGAGACATCAGAATTACAGACGTCATTAATAAAATCCAAGCGGTGTGAACAGAAATTTTCATAATCAGATTTGAAAAAGACTTAATTTATTGTTTATTAATTATTTGCAACGTTCAATATCATTAAAAAATCAGATATAAAACCGGAAACAGTATCAGCCAGATCAAATCGCAAAGGTGCCAAAATGCTGCTCCGGATTCTAAATTTAATGCGGCTTCATCGTGATTTTTCTTTTTTCCGGAAATATAAATACCAATTAATATCACCATTCCGACAATCACATGAACCAAATGAAATCCCGTGAGCAACCAATAAAAATCCATAAAAGTATTGTAACCCAACGTCAATCCTTCCGCAATTTTATGGTAATATTCTACCGATTTTACAATGATGAAAAGCAATCCTGTTGCCTGCGTGAAATATAAAAATCGTTTGCTTTTTTCGTAATTTTTTAGTTTGAATTGTTTGACGCAAATCGCCATAAAATAACCACTCGTAAGCAGAACAATGGTATTTACGGTTCCATAAACGGCATTCAGTTTTGCGGCGGTTTCATGAAAAATTTCTTTTTCGGACAACGAAGTGTACGCCATAATAATCAACGCAATTCCAAATGTGAGCAGTTCCAGCAAAATGATAATCCACAACAAAATTCCGCCCGGCGGATAGAAAAAATTTTTATGATCGATGGCTTGGGTTTCGGTTGCCGTAACAGATTGATTCATAATATTTTTATTGTGTGTAGCATTTTGTTATGTGTTTTTTCAAATTTATAGATTTTTTTTGTAATCATCACCTCACCCGCCATACCGTATTCTTTCATACAATTTCACTAATGATTTTAATAATTCAACCGGCGATGATACGATTTGATAATGGTCATGTCCGAACATTTTTGGAATTGGTAATTTCGTGTAGAAACCAACATTGTAATGGATTGAGAAACAAGATAGTTAAACTATCAATTTGTCAATTCCTTATTTTTTGTTTCGAGATTGTCTTGCCCGTTTGTTTGAGCCTTCTGTCATTATATCTAAAGGTTCAGGATGACGTTCATACTGTTTTAATAAATGCTTAATTCCAATAAAGTGATATTTATCAATGTATTTCGATACAATTACTTTTAAACCTTCATTGCCTTTTTTATAGTGTTCAATATCGCGAATAAGTTCAAAGTAATAAAAAAAATAGGCGAAATCTTCGAATTTCAATAATTCGCTTTTTTGAAAAGAATAAAGCTTATGGAAAAAATCAAAAAAAGAATCAAAGGCATCCCTAATAAAACTTTCTTCCTCTGTAAAAGTATCATCATCCATCTCTACAACCGCTAAAGCTCTTATTAATATAGAATTGTCAAATATCATCTTTCTTGTATCATCAAATATTATACTACGCTTATCCCAATCTAGCATTTCCCTTGCTACACGAATATTTTTATCATTTTCAAAGTGGTCAATTAAGGTCAGAAGTATATTGGCTTTTTGCCAGCGTTGTCCCTTTTTGTATTGAATAATCCCAAATAATATAACTCCTATTGAACCTAAAAATCCTAAAATTTTAACTATAATATCAATTTCTGCTATTTTCATTTTTATTATTTTTGATTAAGAGAAGTAAACTACATGCAAAAGAATTGATTGGGAATACATTATTTAATCCTTTTTCAATTTTTGATGTTATGCTAAATATGAGTTTAGTCAAAGCGTTAGGATTTGCCTCGTGCAATATTGTACTCGGAATAATATTTGTTAAAGAATGAATACCCCATCTTTTAGTTATTGTTAGATTTTCTTTAGCTAATGATTTGGTAATCTCTCTTATGGTAAATAACTTGATAGGCATAGAAATATTTGCACCTGATTCTGTTTTAAATGAATAATCTATGTGATGTCCTTTATTTAAATTTTTAAAATGGCTCAATGATTTTTTAATAGAAGTGTCATAGTCCAAACAATCAAAGAAAATCGAACTTAAAAGTTCCCAAAAAATATCAAAATTCCACTTTCCTTCAATTTCTAAGAGGAATAAACCATTTGGTTTTAGGCATTTTGAAATTTCCTTCAAAGTACTTTCCCAGTTTTCAATAAATGGTAAAGTTGGTCCGCAACAGTTTACTACATCAAAACTATTTTCTGGGAATGGTAAAGTTTCTGCATTATGAAGTAAAAACTTATGTCCCCTCAGATTTAATTTTTCAAATTTTTGTTTAACTTTTTCAATCAGACCTTCTGAAATATCAATTCCTGTTACATTGTATCCCAGTTTCGCTAATCTTTGTGATTGAATTCCTGTTCCACAACCGATATCCAATGCTGTTTCGTTTGTAGTTTTAGGTTTAAAATATTTTATAAGAACATTGTCTATTATGTCAAATGAATATCTATACCATAAATCATTTAGATTGTCATATTCATCAGACATTTCATTAAATAATGTTTTCACTTTTTCTATTTGAGTCTCCATTTAATATATATCAAAGCTAGTATAAAACTCCCATGGATGTTAACATTTAGTACCGTCGCTCCTTAAAGCAGGATAGAACTCCTATCCATTTGCAATTTACAAAAAATCCTTCTTTCCATAAATAATTCATCCTCCATACCGTATTCTTTCATACAATTTCACTAATGATTTTAATAATTCAACCGGTGATGATACGATTTGATAATGGTCGTGTCCGAACATTTGCGGCAGATAATATTTTGCAGTGGCTTCAATGGCAAGTGCATACGTGTTGATATTGTTACCGCTCAATTCACGCAATGCCTGTTTAATATCGTTGATGCCGTATTTTCCTTCATACCGGTCGTAGTCGTTGGGTTTTCCGTCCGAAAGCAAAATCACCCATTTATTTTTTGAGTTGCGGTTTTGCAGCAGCGCTCCCGAATGTCGCAATGCCGGACCGATTCGAGTATAACCCGCAGGTTGCAAAGTACCGATACCATATTTTGCGCTGTCCCATTTTTCTTCAAAATTTTTCACTGTAATATAGGATGCAAAATTTCTTGTTTTGGAATAAAACCCGTGAATGGAAAAATCAATCCGGTATTCATTCAAAATTTCGCCGAACAGAATAGCGGTTTGCTTTGCCACATCAATCACACGATTGTCCGCCGCATAACTATCGCTTGAAAGGCTGATGTCCAACAACAACAAAATAGACAAATCTTTTTCTTTTTTTCTGTCGGAAAGATACACTTTATCGGACGGCGTACAGCCGGCAATCAAATCGGCAAAACGATTGGCAGCCATGTCAATATCAATTTCTTTTCCCTGCGTTTGCAGGCGTTGCTGTTGCCATTTGTTGTTGATGCTTGCCAGCATTTTGCGCAATTGCGTTAATATGGATTTGTTTTGCAAAAGCGTATTTTGATAATAATCGGCATCCGTTGCCGCAAATTGCGAAGGATAAATTTTGCTGTAATTTTTTCGATACGTTTTTTTATAGCAATCCCATTCGTCGTACAACACAAACCGACCTTCGCTTTCCGATTCCTTGCTTTCGGCAATTTTTGCGTTGTCGGTAAAACTCGCTTCATACACACTGTGCGCCACATCGTCCACACGGACGGTATATTTCATATTCAGTTCGTCTAATGCATCGCTGTGATTTTCCAGTTCATCATCGCCGTCAAAGTCGCGCCACGTTCCACTAAATTCATCGGCGGTATCCACCTTTTCAAAATTGTGTGTGAGCACATAATCTTCCTGCTGTTTGGTATCGATAATCAGATTCACGATTTCCTCCACCGGCTTCGATTTGATAATGGTTTTCGGCGAATTTTCTTCTGCCGTTTTTATTTTGGATAAAGTTGAATTAATTTCTTCCTGTGTCTGAACTTCCTTGCTGTCTGCCATCCATTTTCCGTAAAGCCATGCCGAATCTATGATTTGATTTTTATCCGGTTCGGCTGTTGAAAGAAATTGTTCGTAGATATGTTTTGCAGAAGGATATTCGGTAAAAAGATGTTCCAAAACCAAAGATGAATTTTCCTGTGCATACAGCAGAGCATCTTCATCGCTCAACGAAGCCGATTGAAACCAGTTCAATGATAATTTTTGCTGAACGGATAAATACAAAATCCGAAACAGATAAAAAGAAAGATTGAGCGAAGCATCTTTATAAAACGAAAAAGTTTCGGGCAGAAAAAAATTATTCCCCTTATAGCCACCTTCTTTGATAGCCGGAAAAATATCAATGGTATTTCCCGTCAGGGCTCTTGCCAAAACAGTCAGACGCGGCTGAATTTTTTCGAGCTTCACGCTGCGTTCCTGCAAAGCCGCATCCGCAGGCTTGTTCCTGAAATATTTTACAAATTTATGAAAGAGAAATTCGTCTAAAGGCATAGTTGATCGTGCTTAATTTTTCAGAGATTTTTATGATATAAGCAATAATTTTAATTTTCGAAACAAATATCTCTAAAAAAAGTCAAAAAAATATTACATGGTTTTAAAGTCTTTATCCAAGTCTTTTCAAAATCTTTTCAAATGTATTCAAATTTCGAGAAGTAAAAGCATTTTTCAAATCTTTTCTGCCGAGAATTTTCCCGAATTGGGAATCCAAAGTGTTGCCTTTTGAAATTTTCCAGTAGAAATTACCGTTCATAATTTTGGCATCTTCTCCTTCGGATTTTTTGGATTTTTCAAATTCTTGCATCAAGATTTTTTCAATTCCGGCAATTCCCACAAAACCGTAAATGTGAAATTCGGGATGGTTTTCAAACGAATTTCCACCAAATAAATTTTCAATCTCATTTTTATCTTTAATGAAAATAAACACCTCATAATCAAAATATTCAGACATAGACTGCTCTAAAATTTTCTTTAAATCCACCTCAGATTTTTCAGACGAAAACAAAATATTTCCCGAAGCCAAAACCGAAGAAACGTCCTTCATTCCTGATTTTTCAAAAATGCCGCAAACATCCGCCATTTTCATATTGGTTCCTTTTACGTTTACACCGCGAAGAAAAGCACAGAATTTTTGCATAAATTAATAAATAAATATAGGATTGATAAATAATTAATTATCAACACATTCGCTATATAAAATTAAAATTATTATCTCCAAAAAACCGATTGGCAAAAAACCGATTATTTCATCTGTTTATATTTTATTTTTTTCAGCGGTCAGATGGAACACTTTGTGCAATCATTCGTTTGTGTGTCAAATTTTTGTCATGCGTGTTTCAACGCTTTTATTTTTTCGGTGAGTGCGGGAACAATTTGCAGTGCATCGCCGACTACGCCGTAATCTGCGGCTTTAAAGAACGGTGCTTCGGGATCGTTGTTGATCACTACGATTGTTTTGGAACTGTTCACGCCCGCCAAATGCTGAATGGCACCCGAAATCCCGACTGCAACATAAAGATTCGGAGCAATGGCTTTTCCGGTTTGCCCGACGTGTTCGGAATGTGGTCGCCAACCGATGTCCGCCACCGGTTTGGAACAAGCCAAAGCCGCGCCCAGAACGTCTGCCAGATTTTCCAACATTCCCCAATTTTCGGGACCTTTCATTCCGCGACCGCCGGAAACGATGATGTCGGCTTCTTTTAAATCCAATTTTCCCGAGGATTGTTCGTGGGAAATCACTTTCGTATCATCATTCGCGATGGAAAGATTTTTGATTTCTTCCGCTCCCGAAACCGGAGATTCTTTTGCGCCAAAAGCGTTTTGAGAAACAGAAACAACTACGCCGTTTCCGTCGGCTTTTGCGTGTTCAAAGCCTTTGCCGGAAAAAACTTTTCTTTTCACCCGAAACGGCGACAGGTTTTCCGGAACCGACAAAACATTGCTGATGAACGCATAATTTTTCACGACTGCCAACATCGGAGCGATGGAAGCGGCATCTGTAGTTTGCGGAAAAACGATGATGTTTCCGTCTGCAACTTCAGCGATTGCCGCAGCAAAAGCCTTTGCGCTGAAATTTTTTAAGCCGTCGTCTTTGATGTGAATCACTTTCGATGCGCCATATTTGTAAAGTAAATCCGAAGAATCCGTAGGATTAATGGTGATTGCCGATACGGAATCGGCTTGCAAATCTGCGATTGCTTTTGCGTAAGCCACAGCCTCGAAAGCCGCTTTTTTGTAAATTCCGTTGATGTTTTCTGCGTAAACGAATATCATAACTATTTTTTTTGTTTAAAGTTTAAAGTTTAAGGTTCAAGGTTCAAAATTCAAGGTTTAGATTTAAAAATTTTCAAATTCCCAAATTCCCAAATTATCTAATTGTCTCATTTTCAAATTAATTATATTTTATCGCTTTGTCTAATTCTATGGGATTATTTTCTTTTCTTATTCTTTCCTGCTTTTCTTTTGTAATTTTATTTAAGCCTTCTTTTGTTTTCACTTCAGTTCCGTCTGTGATTCCGATAGACCAAGTTCCTTCTTCCATATTCCGAAATCTGTGATATGGATCGCTGTAAAAATCGAGCAAAAGTTTTTGATATTTTTCAAAAGAAATCGGCATCGGTTTTTTCTTGAAAAGCGTTTCTACAATATTGGTATTCGGATTTTTTGGATGTTCGATTTTGGCTAAATTAAACAAATAATTATTTTTAGAATCCGAAACTTCTACCACCAAACCGGGAAGCCGATTGAATTTATACGGACCTTCCGGAAACGGAATTTCGTTTGCAAACCAAGCCGTCCAATGTCGCCCGCCGAAATTTGCGGTCGCTCTTTGAACTTTCCATTCGCCGACTTGTTTCATATCCGGTTCCAACTTCCAATCTATAGCATCATTGGATTCAAAAACCCAATAAGTATCGTTTAAAAGATAATAATTTTTGTTCGTTTCCGAAGCCAATTCTCGTTTCAATTTTGCAATCGAAAAATCATAGGAGGAAAAAGAATTGATAGGACTATTCGTATTGATAGAATCATATTCAATGGCTTGATATTCATAATATTGCACATTGTTTCCGGTAATATCCAAAACCGCATTTTCTTTTTCGTAATGCTCGGAAGTAGAATCTGTTTTGTATTTTAATTCATATATAAATCGGTGGGTTTGGGCAAAGCCTGTTGCTCCACAAAAAGGGAAAATGGTTAGGATTAATATTATTTTTTTGAGGTTGTTCATTATTTATAATTTTTTATTGTTTTTCATATTCTCTCTCACCCGACAAACCACCGTAAAAATACTTAATCCACTCTGTATAAGTATCTTGTGCCGACAGGCAGGTGTCCATCAAATAACCTCTTGCATTTTCAAATTCTTTTAAACCACGATAATAAAATTGTTTGTGATTATCGTCTATAATAAACGGAACGATGCCGTTTTTCAAACATTCTCGAAATATGATTAAACGCCCGACTCTTCCGTTACCGTCTTGAAACGGATGAATTTTCTCGAAACGATAATGATATTCCACAATATTTTCCAATAGAAATTTTGAGTATTCGGGAGATTGCGGGTCAAGCCCGCAATGACGGTTTACCGAATTGTACCAATCGTTCAGTTTATTCATCTCTTTTTCTACATTTTGCGGCAAAGTGGTTTCTGTTCCTCCGACTTCATTTGGCAGTTTTTTCCAATCGCCGACATTAAACCAATTTTTTGCGGCATCGGAAGTTCCTGTTTTTAAAATACGATGAAATTCTTTAATCACGGTATTTGAAAACGCTTCGTCAATCGTATCAAGCAAATAATCAAAAGCCACAAAGTGATTCGAAGTTTCGATAATATCATCAACAGGCACGGCTTCTTGATCTTTAAAACCAATTGTTCGCGTCTCAAAAATATAGCGAGTTTGCTCCTCCGTCAGTTTGCTTCCCTCAATTTTGTTTGAGTTGTACGCCAAATTGACCTGAGTTTTATGATACAAACCGCCTTTCCGTTTTGCTTCTTTTTCTTCTTTGAGATATGTTGATAAGTTATTCAATTTTTTGTGTTTTGTGTGTTTTCTTTTTTGTCAAAGTTTAATTTTTTGTTTTTTGTTTTTGTGCCGCTTCCTCCCCCGACCCCTCCGAAGGAGGGGAGAAATGAGCGGACTTTCATGGTTTTTATTTTTCCCGCAGGCTCACGCCTGCGGTTATTCACATTAAGTCCTACGGACTTTTAAATTATTCAAAATTCAAGGATATACATTGTTTCTGATTTAAAGATTTAAAAACTTAAAGATTTAACATTATAAGCCTTTTGCCTACTGCTTATTGCTTACTGCTTTAAATCACTTTCGCTTCTTCGTGCAGCAATCGCACGAGTTCGTCTAAATTGTCGGGAGAAACCAATTTTACGGCAGATCTCGGCGGAACGCTTTCAAAGGAAACACTTTCTACTTTCACGTCTGTGGCGGTCGGTTCCAAAACTTGAAGCGGTTTTGTGCGCGCCGACATAATTCCGCGCATATTCGGAATAATCAAATCTTTTTCTTCCACGAAACCTTTTTGTCCGGCAACCACAGCGGGAAGTTTTACGGAAATATTTTCTTTTCCGCCCTCGATTTCGCGAATGGCAACGGCTTCATTTCCGTTGATTTCCAAACCGACTGCCGCGTTTACAAAAGGAATATTCAGCAGTTGTGCGAGCATTCCGGGAACGGAACTTCCGTTGTAGTCTATGGATTCTTTGCCGCAAAGAATCACGTCAAAACCTCCGTTTTGAACGGCGTTTGCAATTTCTTTTGCAGTAGAAAAACTGTCTTTCGGTTCCATATTGATTCTAATCGCATCATTGGCACCGATGGCTAAAGATTTCCGAATCACAGGTTCCGTTTCCGCAGTTCCTACGTTGATTACGGTAACATTTGCGCCCAAAGATTCCTGAAGTTTCACGGCTTTTGTCAAGGCGAATTCGTCCAAAGGATTGATGACCCATTGGATTCCGGTTTTGTCGAACGCAGAATGGTCTGCCGTAAAATTAATTTTCGAAGTGGTGTCCGGAACACTGCTGATACAAACTAATATTTTCATTTTTTTCCTCTCCCTAAATCCCTCTCCAAAGGAGAGAGACTTCGCACGCTCCATTTGGTTTGGATATTTTTGGTTTTTTTTAATTATTAAATTATACTTTTGTTTTTAAGTTTTTCCCGCTTTTGCTTTTTTTCTTTTATTGGAATCGGCGAAAACTCTCCCTTCGGGGGACAGGGGGCTTAAATTCGCCGTAAAGTTAAGAAGAAAAATGCGATTTATTGTGGTGTTTTGCAAAAATTTGCTATTTGAAGCATTGGGAAACATAAAAAAAATCGCCGTAAAAAGAATACAAAACGAAAAAAAATGATGATTACCAAATCCAAACTTCCGGACCATTCCATCTTAAAAAAGAATGAGAAAACTTTTGATTATATCGACAGTTTTCAGGGAAAATTCATTGATAAAAGTGGAAATATCAGTTCGGCAGAAATTGGAAAATCGTTTTTTATGAACGGACCAAAATGGATAGAAAAACTATTCGCATTGAGAAACAAAATGGTCGCTTTATTCGGGCTGAAAACTTCCGAAAAAATTACAAACAGAACGCAGATTCTCAACAAATTCAAATGTGAAAAAGGAGAACAAATCGGACTTTTTAAGGTGTTTGACAGAACAAATGATGAAGTGATTTTAGGGGAAGATGATAAGCATTTGAATTTCAGAGTTTCACTATTTATTGACCGACAAACTGATGATTCCGCACACAAAAAACTAACAATTTCTACCACAGTAACTTTTAATAATCGGTTCGGGCGACTTTATTTTATTCCTGTCAGACCGTTTCATAAATTAATAGTTCCGACAATACTGAAAGGAATCATAAAAAACATTGAAAAGCAGAATTATTAAAAAAAATCCTGCTGACAATCAGTTTTCCACAGAGTAAAAACTTTCACAAAAAGAATAAACTAAAAAAACATTTAATTTAGAAACCTCATTTTTGTTTTTGAAATAAAAAATTATTAAATTTTAATAATCAAATTTAAGATTCAAAAAAATGGCAAATATTCCAAAATTATTAAAAGAATGGAGAGCCTTGCAACCTCTCGATGAAAAATTGGAACGGGATATAAATCAACAATTTATGATTGATTTTAATTACAATTCCAATCATCTGGAAGGCAATACACTCACATACGAACAAACCAAATTGCTGTTGCTTTTCGGCGATACCATCGGCAATGCAAGTATTCAGGATTATGAGGAAATGAAAGCGCATAATGTCGGTTTGGAGTTGATGAAAGCAGCGGCAAAGGACAAAAACAGAATGTTATCCGAACATTTTATTCGAGAATTAAATCAAACTATTTTGGTTCGCGATTTCTACAAAATGAGCAGAGACAGCAATTATCGCTACAAAATCCATGTCGGCGTCTACAAAACACGTCCCAATTCTGTGGTTACGTCTACGGGTGAAATTTTTGATTACGCTTCGCCCGAAGAAACACCTTCGCTTGTAAGCGATTTGGCAAAATGGTATTGCAACGAAGAACAGCGTGGAAAACTAAAACCGGAAGAACTTGCGGCGATGTTTCATTACCGCTATATTCGTATTCACCCTTTTGAAGACGGCAACGGACGAATTGCCAGACTTCTCGTAAATTATATTCTTTTGAGGCACAATTATCCGATGATTGTTATTCGCAGCGATGATCGCCAAAATTATTTAAAAACTTTACATCAATGCGATTTGCTTTCGGGAAAAATTCCTTACGACAGAGCGCATGCCGATTTACAACAGACGAAACCACTAATAGACTACATTTCCGGAATTTTGGAAAATAAACTTCCGGTGCTTATTCAACTTGCCAAAGGCGAAATCTCCGAGTTTATTGAGGCAAAAGATAATGAAAAAAGTGGTCAGAAAAATGGTCAGAAAACTGCGGAGAAAATCGACACTGAAAACGGCACTGAAAATGACACTGTAAATCAAAAAATAATTGATTTAATACAACAAATGCCCAAAATTACCATTGATAAAATTGCTGTTCAGACAGGAAAGTCCAGAAGAACGATTATTCGAAGAATGCAAAAATTAAAAACAGATGGCTTCATAAAACGCATCGGTGGCGACAAAGGCGGATATTGGAAAGTAAAAAAATAACCTAAAAAATGGAAAACTACAAACGAATAAATAAAAAAAATCAGCATTTTTGCCCCGTTAATAAAACAAAAAAAATGAGCACCATAACCTCATAACTTCATAACCTCATAACTTCAAAAAAATGAACAAAATAATATCCATAATCACTTTCCTAATTTTCCCCTTTTTCGGAACAGAGGGCTTTAACGCCCAAATTAAAGACCCCGTAAAAATGAAATTCGAGGTGAAAAATTTGGAAAACAATTTGTACGAAGCCGTTATAAATACTACTATTGACGAAGGTTGGCACATTTATTCCAAAGATTTGCCCGAAGATTCCGGAATACCGACCGAAATGAAAATTTCCGGCGAAAACATCGTGCCAATCGGTGGTTTTACGGAAGTCGGGAAAAAACATTCCGAATTTTCCGAAGCCTTTGGAGTAGTCATAGTTTATTATTCGAACAGTGTTCTTTTTAAACAAAAATTCAAACTGAAAGACGTTTCAAAACCCGGAAATGCGGTTGTGGAAATTCGCTATCAAACGTGCAACGATAGAACTTGCCTCGCCCCGAATACTTTGGAATTTTCACAAAAAATTTCGGCTCAAAAAACTGAAATCGAAGAAAATATTCCGACTGAAAATCCGGCGAAAGATACCGTCGCCCCGATAAAAACTTCGATTGAAAACATTAACAACATTACTGAAAATCCCGCTCTCGATCCTCAAAAATTGAAAATAGAAAGTTTGGATTCCGAAAATCCTTTAACCGATTGCGGAACAGGCAACAAATTGGAAACCAACTATTTAAAAATTTTATTTCTCGGTTTTCTGAGCGGAATTTTGGCGTTGCTCACACCTTGCGTTTTCCCGATGATTCCGCTCACAGTTTCGTTTTTCACCAAAGGAAGCGGAAAAAAAGGCAAAAGAAACGCTTGGATTTACGGATTATTTATTCTGTTGATTTTCACTGCTTTAAGTTTGCCGTTCCATATTGTTGACGGCATTGCCGGAAATGTTTTTAATGAAATTTCCACCAATATTTGGCTGAACCTTTCCTTTTTTGCGATTTTCCTGTTTTTTGCCTTCAGTTTTTTCGGATATTTCGACATCACATTGCCGAGTTGGCTCACCAATAAATCGTCAAAAGCCGAAGATGCCGGCGGAATTTTGGGAATTTTCTTTATGGCAACCACTTTGGTTTTGGTTTCGTTTTCGTGCACGGGTCCCATTTTGGGAACCATTTTGGGAAATGTTTTGAGCGACAGTTCCGTAAATATTCCGATGGTTCTCACATTCGCATTGGCAGGTTTTGGTTTGTCTTGGGCAATCGTTTTCGGTTTGTTGGCATTGTTTCCGCAGGCGTTGCAAAGTTTGCCGAAATCCGGCGGCTGGATGAACACGCTGAAAGTAACGCTCGGTTTTATAGAATTGGCACTCGCGCTGAAATTTCTCTCAAAAGCCGATTTGGTTTCCAAAACTTTTTACCTGAAACGCGAACTTTTCATCGCACTATGGATATTGATAAGCATCGGTTTGATTCTATATTTATTCGGAATCATCCGGTTTCCGCACGACGACAAGAAAGAAAAAATTTCAACCGCGAGGAAAATTTTCGGCGTTTTGGGAATCGGATTTTTAATTTATTTAATTCCGGGTTTAATTCCTTCGGACAAGCCGAAACTTCAACTTTTGAGCGGAATTTTGCCACCTCTGAACGTCAGTTATTTTCACGATGAAAACGCCGGAATTTTGGGGCTGAATCCTCAACACGATTATTTCAAAGCGGTGGAAATAGCACAAAAAGAACGCAAACCGATTCTGATAGATTTCACCGGCTACGGCTGCGAAAACTGCCGAAAAATGGAGGAATTTGTTTGGAGCGAACCGGATATTTTGCCGATTTTGCAAAATGATGTCGTGCTTGCATCTTTGTATGTAGATGATCGTGAGGAACTTCCGGAAAATATGCAAACGAAAATAGACAGAGGAAACGGACAAATGAAAAAAATAGAAACCATCGGCGACCGCTGGAGTATGTTTCAGGAAGTGAATTTCAACAACAATTCTCAGCCGCATTACGCGCTGATAACGCCGGACGGAAAGGTGATCAACCATCCCGTTTCCGGATATATGTCCAAAGAAGATTTCAAGAAATTTTTAAATTGCGGCGTGAAGTTTTATAAAAAGTTAAAGAATTGAAAATTAAAAAAATTTGTAATTAATGTGTATCACAGATTAAAAACATACTCAAGATGATTGATTTTTCGGTTATTATTGGTAAATTAAAAGAAACAGCAAAATGAAAAAACCACAAGAAAAACTTCTCCAAATCTTTTTAATTGTTGCCACTTTCGTGATGATTATCCTTCGGTTTTTACTAAACGAAAAAGGAAGGACAAATCCCGATTCTATACGTTTTATGCGAACTGCAGACGCTTTTCCGGTGATTGACAACACCACAACGCCGCTCGGCTATCCGCTCAGTTTGAAATTTTTTACAATGTTCGGTTTAGGCGAATTTTGGGGTAGCAAAATTCTGGGAATTGCTGCCTGTTTTTTTATGATTTGGTTTGCCGCAAAAAAGAAATTTTATTTCAAGGAAACGTTGTTAATCTGCGGATTATTCAGTTATGTTTCCATTTTTTCATACACGATGAGCGAGCCGCTGATATTGCCTTTCGTGTTTTTATTTCTTTATATTTCACGCAAAATTATACTTGGAAATTTAGAAAAAACAAAAGCTGTTTTTTATTTAAGTTTAATTTTGATTCTGCTGTTCAACATCCGGTACAGCGCATTGTTTTTCATTGGCGGATGCTTTGTTTACGGGGTTTTAAGTTTCAAAAAAAGATATTCGAAAATATTTATCGCTTCGTCTTTGGTCGGATTGTGTTTCATCGTTTTGTATAAATTTCTGTTTATTGATTATTTTAATGAAAATTATGTCAATCAATTTTTGGAAATCGGTTTACATTCCACGCCTAAACTTTTAGTGGAACTTTTCCAAGGTTTGGCTACGAGTTTCAATCCGTTCATACACATCGCAGATCCGGCGGGAAGAAGCATCAATTATGCCATTTACGGCATCGGTGCTTTAAATATCATTCTGATGATTTTTATTTTCGCAAAAAACGGACTTTCGGAAACAGAAAGATTTTTCGTGTTTATGGGAGTTTTCGGAATAGTGTGTTCTTATTTTATTCAATATGTTTATTCCGTTAATGCTATGGATTACAGGCTTTTATCGCCGTTTATTCTCTTGATTTGGATGGTTTATTTTAAAAAATTGTTGCAAATTTTTGGGAAATACACTTATGCCGTTACGCTGCTCAGTTTGGCTGTCGGTTTCGCTTTCACTTGGCTTTCCAAAGGAAATTATTTAGAAAACAGGAAACAGATTTCCCAATTTTTAAAAACAGAACATTTAGAAAAAGCGTCTTTAAAATTTTATATCGACGAAGAAAAAAATCAGGAAATAATCAAACAAAACTTAGACAAAGTTCAAGTTGCCGAACTGATAAGCACTGTAAATCCGAGAGTTAAAATCACGTTTCAACCGAAAGATACGCTTCAAAAAACGACATTGACGGAGTATAAAGTTTCGAGCAAAATAAAAATCAGCAAAAATAAATACCAATAAAATCACTATCTTTGGGAAAGATTTAAATACAAAAAAAATGAAATTACCAAAGTTTTTAATAGCCGATAATTCGGATTTTCCTGAAGATTTGTTTGTGGTTCATACGGAATATCCGCGATTTATTTTAAATGTTGAGGAGGAAGAAGTGGAATGGATGGACGATTTGGAAGGCGACGACGAAGAAAGCATCGCCGATGAAGCCACAAAAATCATAGAAGCCGCCTTCAATTGGTGCGATGAAGAACTCGCAAAATACGATGATGAAGACGAAGATTATTAAAATTTTCCCTCAAAACCTGATTTCCCCGTACATCCCGATTTTGTAGGAGCCGTCGTTTTTCACGTTCACTTTTATGGCATAAACCATATTCGCTCTTTCATTTTTGGTTTGAATGGTTTTCGGCGTAAATTCCGCTTTATCGTTTATCCACGAAATCGTGCCGGAAGTTTCTTTGAAACCGCCGTTTCCATCGTCCGTCAGCACTTTTACATTTTGATTTAATTTAACTTTTGGCAGTTGATCTCCGGTGATGTAAACCCGCAAAATAATGTTCGACAAATCGGCGATTTTGTAAAGCGGTTTCCCGACAGTCGACATTTCATTTGTTTCGGCATACTTCGCTAAAACGGTTCCGGCAGTCGGATTGATTAATTTGCATTTCGAGAGTTGATCATTCAGTTGTTCGATTTGCACTTGCAGAGAAATCGCGTCTTTGCTGATGCCTTCCGTAGAAATATTTAACGCAGATTTTTGTGCCGCAATTTGTCTGTTCAAAACTTCGATTTGTGCTTCCACATCGTCCAATTGTTTCGTGGGTACGGAATTGGTTTTTACCAAATTTGAAATTCGGATTTTTTCTCTTTCCGCCGTTTTCAATTCAGATTGCAAAGCGGCGATTTGCACGGAAACATCGGGTTTTTTACTCACCACTGCATTGATTTGTGCGAGCAGTTGCTGTTTTCTTAAATAAAGTTGAACGCTGTCAATATAGCCGATGTTTTGTCCGGCTTTCAAAGTTTGTCCTTCCTCGATTTTAAATTCTTTGATAACGCCCGCCGATTCTGAAGAAATAATGGTTTCTTCTGCCTCAAAACTTCCCGATGCATCGAAAGAAATTTTATCGCCGGTGCAAGCAGAAAATACGATTGCAAAAAGCGCGAAGATTGCGATAATTTTTGTGTTTTTCATTTTTTTATTTCGTTACGAAGTTCGGATTTTCGAGGTCTTGTTTATAAAGACGAGATTGAAATTCAAAATTAGTAAATTTTTCAAATTCACTTGTCTTTCTCCGGAATCCTTTTGGCGTTGATATTTCCGGTATTGTTGAAAAAAGTGTATTCCGAGAAATCGTCTTTGGCGGTCATTCCGTTGGTGCCGACGAGCGTGGAACCGTCTGTATCGGTTACAAAAACGGTGTCTTTCGTGTAGATGATTTTTTTTCGCTGATCCCAAAAAACCGATTGCATCGCAAACATTTGTCCTTCGTTGGTTACGATTCTCACGTTGCCTTTGGCTTCGTAGAATTTCTTTTTTTCGTTGATTTTAGCATATTTTGCGGTGAGAGTTCCGGGAGTTTTCGGCTTTTTTTTATCGAAAAATTTGATGTCGATTCCTTTTTTGGCAACGGTGTAAGGCGAGTCTATTAATTCATATTTTTCTATCAACGGAGCAGTGGCACGCAGTTTTACAAATCCCGAATCGCGCTGAACGATGTACGCATTGTGAATAATCTGCGAAGCAAAATTTTTGTTGCTGTTCTTTTTATTGATTTCAGTAATATCTTCTTCGCAGGAAATCAAAGAAAAAAATACGATGAATACTAAAAAAAAGATTGGATTTTTCATTTTTAGACTTGTAGAATAAAGACTCGATTTTTAAAATCTAAATAATGCCTCTAAATGATAATTTTAAAACATGAGGTAAAGTTAAATGATTTTCACGAAATACAAATATTTCTTTTAATCATAAAGTGCTTTTTGGAACCATCGGTCGGCGAAATTGATGCCGATTCGGACGTTAAAAAATGTCTGATTGACGAGGTCGTTTTTCAGTGTTCCGCGTTTTCCGAACTCCAAACCAATGTCCATACTGCTCAACCGGGAAGCACCGACGTTGGAGAAAGGAAGCGTCATTCCGGCGGTTACGGCAAATTTGTTCACATCGGTATTATTAATATTCAAATTTCCTTTTTCGTAATAGGCTCCGTATCTGTATGTTACGCGAGAAAAATAATTCCGGAAATTGTTTCTGTTCGGGATAAACCAACCGCCACCCGAAATTTTATAAGAATTTTGATATTCAAAAGGTTGCCCCAAAACTTGAATATTTTCACCTTTTTTATAATCTATCTGCGCTCCGGCAAACCATCTCAAATCGCTTCCATAGCCCGCTCCGAAAGAAAATTCCATAGGAATCAGTTGTTTATCTCGGGATTCTTGATAATCAATGGTGCTGACGTTGGCTTTTATGCCTTCTGCGGTGTAAAAATAAGTGCTGTTGGTATAGAAATTCCTCATTTCACCGGTGTTTCCGAAACTGTAAGTGGCTCCGAGCGTCAATTTTCTGTCGCGTTCAAGTTTTTTCTGATAGGTAGTTCCGAGCGTAAAATTGAACGTTTTAATTCTGAAACGTGTTTCGTAGCCGTTGATGAGTTCGGATTTTGTGGTAATGACTTCATTGATATCATAAAGATTTCCGAAATAAAAATTGGTTCGCAAACCCAAAGCAAAATCGGAAGAAATTTGATAAGAAACCGCCGTTTGAACCGTACTTAAAGTTCCTTTGCCGATGTAACTGTAGAAGTTCGTGTCTTCGCCATTGGTGTCGTCGGTTACGATGACGGAATACAATTTCGAACTGTAAGGCTGATATCCCAAACCGAATTTCACATTTTTGGAAATCGGGAAAGCGATGCTGATATTGGAAAGATAAGTGGCGTGTTTTGAAGTATTGACGTTTCCGAAATTTGATTTGTAATAATTATTTTCGTTCGTGGCTTCAATTTTCAAGGAAGAAAGTTGCAAATTGGTGTTTGCCGCCGGATTTTTAAAATTAAAACTATTGCTAAAATCCGAAATATATGCCGTAGAAATGCCGCCCATCGAAGTGATGTCCACCGTATTGTCGTATTTCACATCGCCGATTCCGAATGCCGCGTAAGGCGAATTTCCCAGAGATTGCGCATTAGAAAAGAATCCGGCACAAGCGAACGACAAAACAAAAACTTTCTTCATCCTGAAATTTTAAAAAAACAATGTGCAAATATCTTAATTATTACTGAATTGTGAAAGTTAAAGTTTGTTAAGGCAGGTTAATTTAGTCGCTAATTTCTATTTTTTGGGCGTGTCCCTCGCCAAAGCATTGCAACCGCTCGGGTCGGGCTGTCCGTTGCAATCTTTTTTTCGCCCCCGCAAAAATCCCAACCGCAAAAAAAAGGATTTCCACTTCCATCCCTCACGCAAATCCGAAGGATTCGCCGATTCCATTGAAAATAATAGAAAAAGCAATGAGGCAAAACCGGAAAGCCAAAACAAATTTTCGCCGATTCCTTTAAAAATAATAGAAAAACATTATTATTATGTCCAACCACATAGAAACATAGTTTTTGTAAAATATTATACACAAAGATTTTCGCAAAGCGAAAAAACAAATGTGTGTCTATGTTTCTATGTGGTTATTTTTCATTAAAAATATTTGTAATAGGTATTATTTTCATAAAATTTTAATGCCTTTAACATTGTTAAATTATTACATTGTTAAATTGTTAAATTGTTAAATTGCTACATTCTTACATTATTTAGTAAATTTGTAATCATCAAAATACGACGTAAGAAATATGGAATCTTCCACCGAAAAAATCCTGATTACCGGTGCTTTGGGGCAAATCGGGACTGAACTTACCAACAAACTTGTGAACATTTACGGCAAAGAAAACATCATCGTTTCCGGTCTGGACAAAGCCGATAATTCCCAAACTTCCGCAGGTTTCTACGAAAGAATGGACGTTACCAACACCGAATTGGTGCGCCGAATTATTCAGGAATACAAAATTTCCACCGTTTATCATTTGGCTTCGCTACTTTCCGGAACTTCCGAGCAACAGCCGCTTTTCGCGTGGAAACTGAACGTAGAACCGCTCATCAATTTTCTGGAAATGGCGAAAGAAGGTTTGATTCAAAAAATATTTTGGCCAAGTTCCATCGCGGTTTTCGGGACGGGAATTCCAAAGGAAAATGTGGGGCAAAACGTGATTCTGAACCCCGCTACCGTTTACGGAATTTCAAAATTGGCGGGCGAAAAATGGTGCGAATATTTTCATCATAAATTCGGTGTAGATGTTCGCAGCATTCGCTATCCGGGACTGATTTCGTGGAAAACGCCTGCCGGCGGCGGAACTACGGATTATGCCGTAGAAATTTTTTACAAAGCCATCGAAGAAAAAAAATACACGAGTTTCATTTCCGAAAATACGGCAATGCCGATGCTTTACATGGATGACGCTATTGATGCTACTTTGCAACTGATGAACGCTCCGAAAAACCATCTTTCCGTACATTCTTCCTACAATTTGGGCGGAATGAGTTTTACGCCGAAACAACTCGCCGATGAAATTAAAAAACACATTCCCGATTTTGAAATCCGCTACAATCCCGATTTTCGGCAAGCGATTGCAGATTCGTGGCCTGCCTCTATCGACGATTCCGTAGCGAAAAAAGACTGGAACCTGAACTACACTTTCGGAATTTCCGAAATGACGGAAGATATGATTAAAAATCTGCGGATGAAACTTGCGATTGGCTGATGGTGTTTTGCTTGTCGGCTTTGAACATTAAATTTTTAAACCTTTAACCAATTCAGAACTTAAATTTTAACATTAATAATCATAATGAACAACCTAAAAAAAACAATATTAATCACAAGCATTTTCCGGATTTTTCTACTTTGGGGACAAGGAAATATTCCTCAAAAATTAGAATCCGCCGTTAAAAATTTGATGAATTCTCAAGCGGCATATTCCGCAAATTTGTCGTTTTACGTTTCGGATGAAACAGGGAAATTTATTTATGAATTTAATGGAAACAAAGGACTTTCCAGCGCTTCCACACAAAAAATTTTTACCGCTGCCTGCGCTTTGGAAACGCTCGGAAAAAACTACCGCTACTCTACTTCGGTTTCCTTTTCGGGAAATCTGAACGGCGGAAAATTAGACGGAAATCTCTACATTTTTTCCAACGGAGATCCCACTTTGGGAAGTTGGCGCTACGAAAATTTTAAACCCGAAAATTTTAAGCAAAAATTCTTGGAAGCCCTTCAAAAAAAAGGCATTTCGGAAATTTCCGGAGATTTGATTTTAGACGATTCCTATTTCGATTTTCAAACCACGCCCGGAGGCTGGCCCTGGAACGATATGGGAAATTATTACGGTGCCGGAGTTTGGGGAATTAATTGGCGTGAAAATCAGTTTGATTTGAATGTAAACGGCAGCAAAATTCAAAATTCCAACATAGAACTTCCCAATGTAAAATGGGTTTCGGAACTTTCGGCAGGCGGAAATTCCGACCAAAGTTTGATTTTCACCGCGCCGTTTTCCAACGTGGCTTTCATCAACGGAATGCTTCCGGCAGGAAAAACCACGACCGTTTCGGGAGCCACGCCAAATCCGCCACTCGCTTTCGGATACGAAATTAAAAATTGGCTCAAAGAAAATAATATTCAATTTAGCGGAAAAATAGTTTCGGTTTCCGAGCAAAAAATCAACGGCGAAAAAATTTCGGTTTTTCCTAAGGAAAACGTTTTTTTGGAATATCAATCGCCGACATTGGATAAAATAATTTATTGGTTTATGCGAAAAAGCGTGAATTTTTATGGCGAAACTTTAATTAAAACCATCGGAAAAGAAAAGAAAAAAACGGGCAGTTTCGATGCGGGAGTTTCGTATTTGAAAGAATTTTGGAAATCCAAAGGAATACAGTCGGCGATGATAAATTTTGCCGACGGAAGCGGACTTTCACCACAAAACTACGTTTCCGCACGAGCCGAAGTTCAAGCATTGATTTACGCCAAAAAACAAACGTGGTTCGCCGAATTTTACGAAGGATTCCCCACCCACGAAAACGGCATGAAAATGAAAAGCGGAACCATGAAAAACACCAAATCTTTCGCCGGATATTACAAAGGTTTTGCCTTTTCCATTATCATTAATAATTATCAAGGAAACGATATTAGTGACGCACTTTTTAAAGTTTTAAATGTGCTGAAATAATTTGAAAATTCTGAAAGGAGTGAAAAACAACGCTCAAGAAATGTGAACCGGTTTGTGGATGATTGTCTTAAAAGTAATTTGGCACGCAGATAAAACCGATTCTATATATATGAATATCAGTATATTATAAAAATGGCATTTTCTTTTATTCGCGTAAATCTGCAAAATCTGTGTGATCTGCGTGCTTTTGAGATAGCCTCTTTTTTTTAGACTCCACAGTTTTAAAAAGAACCGGATAATTTCGTTTTGGAAAGAAAAGAGTTTTGAAAATATGGAAATGCAGAATTTCTTAATTTTACAAAAAAGCCAACAGCAAAAATCCAATGAAGTTTCTCATCGTCATTCCCGCTCACAACGAAGAACAAAATATTTTGTCCTGTTTGCAATCTTTGGAAAATCAAACGTTTAAAGATTTTAAAACCGTAGTCGTGAACGATGGCTCTACCGACAAAACACTGCAAATTGCGGAACAATTCAATGTTCAACACTTCGACTTCGCTCAGTGTAACAAAAGGTTCAAAGTTCAAAGTTTGGAAAAATCCGAACACGAGCCGGGTGCAAAAGTGGTGAGAACTTTTGGTAAAGGTTTGGAATCTGAAAATTTGGAAACGTTTGACGTGATTTGTAAATTCGATGCAGATATCATTTTTCCGGAAAATTATTTGGAAGAAATCCATAAAATTTATCAGCAAAACCCGAAAGCAGGAATGGTTTCCGGATTGGTTTACATCGAAAAAAACGGCGGTTGGATTTATGAAAATCTGTCTTCAAAAAATCATGTTCGGGGTCCCGTGAAATCTTACAGAAAAGAATGTTTTCTCGCCATGAACGGACTTCGTGCGGTTCTCGGTTGGGACAATATTGATGAATTTCTCGCAAAAATGCACGGCTACGAAATCATCACTTTGAAAAATCTTTGGGTAAAACATCTTCGCCCGACCGCCTACAAATACAAAAATCAAAAAGCTGAAAAATTAGGAGAATATTTTTACAACATCGGTCTGAATTTCCCATTAACATTGATTTCTTCTGCAAAATCCGCATTTAAAAATAAATCGGTTTCGGAGTTTTTCATCACGATGAAATCTTTTTTAAAACAAAAACACCCGCGAATTTTAACCGTCGATGAAATCAAATTTATCCGTAAATTGCGATGGAAAGATATGTGGAAGAAATTAATGTGAGAATTTGAAAACCCTAAACTTTGAACTTTGAACCTTGAATTTACAGTATGAAAATTCTGATTTACCCTTTTATTTTTTTACAATTCGTGTTTTTTGCGGCTCAGCAAAACGTGGATTTTATTTTTCACCATGCGAAAATTTATACTGTGGATAAACGTTTTTCCACAGCCGAAGCGATGGCGATTTCCGGCGGAAAAATCGTGGAAATCGGAAGCGATGAAAAAATCCTGAAAAAATATACTTCGCAAAATATTCAAAATCTGGAAGGAAAATTTGTTTACCCGGGTTTCATTGATGCGCATTGCCATTTTACGGGTTTTGCATTAGACCGATGGAAATTGGAATTGTGGGGAACAAAATCGTGGGCGGAAATTTTGGAAAAACTCGAAAACTATTCTAAAACCGCACCTTTTGAATGGCTCTACGGAAGAAGTTGGGATCAAAACGATTGGGAAATCAAGGAATTTCCGAACAAAACGGAATTGGATCGCAGGTTTCCGAATCGTCCGGTTTATTTAAAAAGAATTGACGGACACGCGGCTATCGCCAATCAGAAAGCGTTGGATTTGGCGGGAATTTCAGAAAACACAAAAATTTCCGGCGGCGAAATTGAAATCAAAAACGGAAAACTTACCGGAATTTTATTAGATAATGCGATGGATTTGGTGGAAAAAATTCTTCCGAAAATCAGTGAAAATCAGGCGATAGATTTCATTAATGAAACTCAAAAAGAATGTTTGTCTTATGGTTTGACATCGCTTCACGAATGTGGAATTTCTGAAGAAATGTTTTCGATTTTGGAAGATTCTCAAAACCGAAACCTATTGAAAATCAAAATCTTTGCGCTTTTGAATGATGAACCCGAATCTTACGAAAGTTGGATTTCTAAAGGCAGATTTACCCACGGAAAAATCACTTTCGGAGGTTACAAAGTTTTGTCAGACGGTGCTTTGGGTTCGCGCGGTGCTTGTCTTTTGCAGGATTATTCGGATAAAAAAGATTGGAAAGGTTTTCTTTTGCGCGATGAAAATTTTTTGAAAAATCTCTCGAATCGCCTTATTAAAAGCAATCTTCAAATGTGTACGCACGCGATTGGAGATTCTGCAAACCGCAAAATTTTGGATTTGTATGCCGAAGTTTTAAAAGGAAAAAACGACAGAAGATGGCGCATAGAACACGCTCAAGTTTTAAATAAAAATGATTTTGATAAGTTCGGAAAATTTTCAATAATTCCTTCCGTTCAGCCTACACACGCTACTTCCGATATGTATTGGGCAGAATCTCGGCTCGGAAAAGAACGTTTGAAATATGCTTACGCTTATCGAGATTTGTTGAAACAAAACGGCTGGTTTCCGCTCGGGACGGATTTTCCGGTGGAAGAAATCAATCCGATAAAAACGTTTTATGCGGCGGTTTTTAGAAAAGATGCGGCGCATTTTCCCGAGCACGGATTTCAAACCGAAAATGCTTTGACGCGCGAGCAAGCACTTCGCGGAATGACGATTTGGGCGGCAAAAGCGAGTTTCGACGAAAATGAAAAAGGCAGTTTGGAAAAAGGAAAATCGGCGGATTTTATCGTTCTCGATCAAGATTTAATGCAAACTTCGGAAGATAAAATATTGGAAATCAAAGTTTTACAAACGTGGATTGACGGCGAAAAAGTGTATTGAAATATAGTTCACTTCCCGCATTGGATAAACTTTAAATTTATACCTCCCGAAAAAACCCAACTTCTATTCCACAACCAAATTGTTATTATATTTCCCTATTTTCAAAGCATCGAGAATTTCTTTTATTTTTTTTGATTGAATTTGGGAAACATCGCCGGTTAAAGTAAGTTCACCGTTTATGTCTTCAATTTTTACGGATGGAAAATTTTTAAGCGCATCGGTTGCTTTTTGAAGAATTTCAGGATTTACCGCCGAAACCGTTTCTGCCGAAACCACTTCAGTCATATCCATCACATCTTTTACGCCTTCAACGGTTTTCAGAGCCGCAATCGCCGAATCTTTAGAAGCCGAATCCGAAAAAGTTCCGCTGAGATGTGCAGTTCCTTCCATTACTTCAACTGAAGCATCGGGAAAATTTTTAATCACGGTGGTTGCTTTTGTTTGCACATCTGTATCAGACGGTTTTTTCTCACATGAATTCATTCCTAAAAATAAAGTAAAAACCAATGCGGAAATAGAAATCTTTTTTCTCATATCGTTTTGATTTAATAGATTTTTTGTTATCATCGTAAACGAATTCAAATTTAATAAAATTTTCTAATTGGTGCCGATGCGTTCAATTTTAAAAATTCGAAAATATTTTTTTGAAAAATTTTCTCGTCAATACTTTCAACGTCCAATAGAACGATAAGCCGGAAAGTTTTTCTTTCCACGAAATGTGTTTGGATTTCAGTGCAATGTCCCAATACATTTCTGCGTATTTTTTTCTTTGCACTCTCGATTGTTGAGGTTCCTCCATTCTCTCTTTCAGTCTTAGCATTGCGCCTCTCGGGTTTTTCAACATTAGATTGTAAAGTTGGAAGGAGAGTCCGTCTTCCCAATAGTCTCCGAAAGCCAAAACGAGATTTGTGGACAAAATTTTGTATTGATGTTTTCTAATTCTGTTGTAAACAATAGATTCCTGTATAAATTTTTCACCTTCAAATTCGGGGTAGGGAAATTTTTTAACAATTTCTGTTCTATAGCAAAAAATTAATTCAGAAGTGGCATCTGATGAATATTTTTTAGGTATCGAACTTTCGGATTTTTTTAAATCTTTGGTATTTTTTTCTTTCGGAATAGTAGCATGAATGAATGTGAACCCTGCGTATTCTTTTTGATCATTAATTTCGGAGATCACTTTTTTGCAATGTTCAACACAATTTTCGCTAAGAAAGTCATCGCTGTCAATACACAGAAAATAATCGGAGTCTGCAAATTGAACCCCAAAATTCTGCGCTTTGTGTTTGCCTTTATTTTCTTGCTTAAAATATTTAATCGGAATCCTGTTTTCCGATTGAAATTTTAAAATCAAACTTTCCGTTTCGTCTTCGGATCCATCGTCCACCACAATCCATTCAAAATTTTTATCGGTTTGATTTACCAAACTTTTGTAAAGATTCGGAAGAAGATACGCTCGGTTGTAAGTTGGTGTAAAAATGGTAATTTCAGGTTTCACGGCAATCCGATTTTAATATTTTTCCTGATTTCTGATTTCTAATTTCTTTTATTCAAACAACAATTAGCCTCAAATATAGTAAATTTTGATTTTAAAATTTTAGTACGTTGCTTGAATTTTGAGGTTAATCACAATATTTTCAATGACGAATTATTACGATTCTTAAATAAAAATAAAACACCTGTTTTTTCTAAAAAACACTTTATAGACTTATTTATAATATTAATCTATGTCAATAAAATTAAATACAATATTAATAATATATTACATTTAATATGTAATAATTGTATTTTTTGTAGATTTACAAAATAATTTTTAGTTTAAATAGGATGCAAGAATATTCTGTGATTCACAAGATAGGAGATACCTATATTCGATTGGACAAAATCGTGGCGATTAAACTCAGCAACCATTCTTCACGTGGTGCAACCAATATTGTGAAACTGATTTTAACCGATGATTTAGAGCCGATTGAAGTAGAATTTAAAGATTATGATGAAGCAAAAAAAGAAGTTGAAGCGCTTATTTTGCGAATGGAAGAATATTATTTTAAAGAAAAAAAACGGTTAGTGCACACCAATGATATACAAAATATAAGACGCAAAAAACCACAAACCACATTTCACCAATAAGAATCAATCAAAAACTCCGAAATTTCGGAGTTTTTTTGTTACGGATACGGTGCCAATTCCACTTTCAAACCTTCGAGTTTTTCGGTGATGAAAATCTGGCAACCCAACCGCGAATTTTCTTTGACGTGAAAGGCTTCGCCCAACATTGCGCGTTCTTCGTCTTGCATTTCGGAGAGATTTTTAGTGTCTTCCAAAATATAAACCTGACAAGAAGCGCACATCGCCATTCCACCGCAAACGCCGATGCTTCCTTCCTCCGCCAATTCGTAGGAGCGAATCACTTCCATTAAATTCATAGACATATCAGTCGGTGCCACAATTTCGTGAAGCACTCCTTTTCGATCGATTATTTTTATATTAATGTCTGTCATTGTTTTTTTTTGTTTAAGGCTTAACACTTCTATGAACTGCGTTCGCAAACTTACGTTTGTGCTCAGTGTGACAAAAGTTTAAAGTTCAAAGTTTAAGGTTTTTTTAGTTTTTAAACTTTTAGATTTTAGTTTTTATTTTTGAAGGTTGTCTTTTTTACCATTAAGAAGTGAAGTTTCATTAAGTTTTTTCCTTAATATTCTTAATGTCTTAATGGTTTCTCTTTTTGATTTATTTGTTTAAGGTTTAAGGTTTTTTTAGTTTTTAAACTTTTAGATTTTAGTTTTTTCAATTACAATCGGAGGTAATTGTGGGATTATTTCCGATGGAATTTTTGGTTACATCGTTTTTTAATTCTTGCAATTCGGTTTCATCGCAGCAAATAAAAGTGAGGTTGGGATTTCCCGTGAAGTCGTAGGCTTCATTAATTCCGTTTTTTACATTTAATGAAATTAATTGATTATCAGTACACTCCAAGTATTCTAATTTGGTGTTTTTAGAAACATCCAACGCGAAAAGTTGATTCTCGCAAACGTTCAAACTTTTTAAACCGACATTGTTTGAAACGTTCAAAGTTGAAAATTGATTGGAGGAGCAGTTTAAACTTTCCAATTGAAAATTATTGGAAACATCCAGCGTTGAAAGTCTGTTGGCATCGCAATTAAAACCTCTTAAATTCTCGTTGTCGGAAACGTCCAAAGTCGAAAGTTGATTGAAAGCACAATCCAAATTTGTCAAATTCGTATTGTTGGAAACATCCAAAGTTTTAAGTTTGTTGCGCTCGCAATACAGAAATTGCAAATTGACGTTTTTGGAAACATCCAGCGCGGAAAGTTGATTGTCCCAACAGAATAAAATCATCAAATAAATATTTTTGGAAACGTCTAACGATTCAAGTTGATTTTGGCTGCATCTCAATTCTTTTAAATAAATATTTTCGGAAATATCCAGCGTTTTAAGCGGGTTGCAACTGCAATCCAAGTTTTTCAAATTTGTAAAATATTTAATGCCTTGCAAAGATGAAATATTTTTGCCGGACACGTCCAAATCCGCAACTGCCGCCGCTTCTTTTCGAGAAATTTTATTATCATTATTCGTGTCAATACCTGCGGAAATCAATGCTTTTTTAAAATTCGGATCTTTAAATTTTATGTTTTGAGCGTAAAATCCCGATGCAATTTGTAGAATGCTTGCCAGCAATATTATTTTTTTCATTTTTTATGTTTTTATGTTTTTATTTTTAATTAATTCATTGATAGATATTACTCCCAACTTTCTTTTCGTCCTTATTGAAAAATCATTGATTTGCCTTTGTGAAACTAAAAAAAACTTTTTCATTGTTATAAATCTTTGCGCTCGTTGCGTTTTTAAATATTTTTTTAATACAAAGCACGCAAAAGGTTTTTTAATTTTTTATCCTTTTTAAGTTTCGCAAAGATTCATCTTTGATGAATTGCAAAAAACTCAAAGCGACTATTAATATTTTCTTTTTTCTTTTCGTCCTTATTGAAAAATCATTGATTTGCCTTTGTGAAACTAAAAAAAACTTTTTCATTGTTATAAATCATTGTGTTCGTTGCGTTCTAAACATTTTTTTTACACTAAGCACACAAAAGGTTTTTTAATTTTTTATTATTCTTAAGTTTCGCAAAGATTCATCTTTGATGAATTGCAAAAAACACAAAACGACTATAATATTTGTAAAAGGGATAGGTCAATTAATTCAAAATCAATTAGTTTTATATCCCGCATTTCGTATCTCGAACCTCGCAACTCGTAAAACTCACTCTATCTTTTTCACCACTGCTTTTTCGGCTTCTTTTCGGCTGCCGTCAAAACCGTCAATACCGCTCACGGTCGTGTATTTCAGAACGTATTTTTTCCCGGGATTCAATCTTTGATAAACGCTTTGGCACATTAAAGTCGCCTCGTGAAAGCCGCACAAAATCAGTTTCAATTTCCCGGGATAAATATTGATGTCGCCAATGGCATAAACCCCTTCAATATTGGTTTGATAGTCCAAAGCATTGTTCACTTTGATGGCGTTTTTTTCAATTTCCAAACCCCAATTTGCAATTTCGCCGAGTTTTGGCGTGAGCCCGAAAAGCGGAATAAAATAATCGGTTTCCAAGTCGAAAATCTCCCCGTTTTTGTCAATGGTCAGGGCTTCAATTTTTCCTTCGCCTTTCAGCGCGATGATTTCCGCCGGCGTTATCAGTTTTATTTTTCCTTGATTTTTCAATTCCTGAATTTTTTCTACGGAATCCAAAGCACCGCGAAATTCGTTTCTGCGATGCACCAAAGTTACTTCTTTGGCGATGTCTGCAAGGAAAATCGTCCAATCCAAAGCAGAATCTCCGCCGCCGGCAATCACGATTTTTTTTCCGCGAAAACGTTCGGGTTCTTTCACAAAATATTCCACGCCGCGGTCTTCGTATTCGGCGAGGTTTTCCAGTTCGGGTTTTCTCGGCTCGAAAGTCCCCAATCCGCTGGCGATTGCAACGGCTTTTGCCCGATGAACCGTTCCTTTGTTGGTGATGACTTCAAACCATTCGTCATCAATTTTATTTAAAGAAACCGCAGTTTCTCCGAGTGTAAATCCGGGTTGAAACTGTTTGATTTGTTCCATCAAATTGTCCACCAATTCTCCGGCGTTGATTCTGGGATATCCCGGAATATCGAAAATTGGTTTTTTGGGGTAAAGTTCGGTGAGTTGTCCGCCCGGCTGATGAAGCGCGTCAATGATGTGGCATTTTATTTTCAGAAGTCCGGCTTCAAAAACGGTGAAAAGTCCTGTCGGTCCGGCTCCGATAATCAGTAAATCGGTGGTAATCATTATTTTAATTTAGACTTTTAGAATAAATTTTTCCGTTGCAAAGATACGAAATATAGGGGAATTTTGGAAAATGAGACAATCCATACTTTTATGCATAGACGATAACCGAGGGCTTTGAGATTCAATAACTAAAATGATAATTCTGTTCCTCGTAACCCGAACCTCGAATCTCGTAACGCGGATTTCGTATCTCGAAAAAAAATTAAATTTGTAAAAAATTTTTATTTAAACATGAACATACAAGTCGTTGCTGTTTTTCGGTTCAAAGAAAATTACTTAGCGGACGCTCTTGAACTTTTGAAAAAACTCGTACACACCACCCGAAAAGAAGAAGGCTGCCTGCAATATGATATTTTTGAAGATAAAAATAACAAAGGAGTGCTGTTTATTGTGGAATTATGGGAAACGGAGGCTCATCTTTTTAAACATTCTTCCGCCGAACATCTTGCGGAGTTTCGCAGCCAATCTGCCGGAATGCACGAAGATACAACATTGGTTTACAAGGGATTTAAAATGTTCTAATATGACGAAAAAAATTCTTTTTATCGGATTTTCTTTTGCTTTTTTCTCCATTTTCGGGCAGGAATATACGCTTTCGGAAATCGAACTCATCAATAGCGGCGATATTGAAACGGCGTTGCCGATAATGCAAACTACAAATGCTGAACAACACAAAATTCTTTTAGAGAAATCTGCAGATGCAAACCCGACCGACCCAAACACAGAAATCTTAATCAACCGAATGAAACTCTCCCTGCTTTCTACGGACGGCGGCGTTGGGATTGCTGCGCCGCAAGTCGGGATCAATAGGAATATTATTTTGGTTCAGCGTTTCGATAAACCGGATGAACCGGTGGAATATTTCATCAATCCTGTAATTTTGTGGCATTCGGAAGAAACGAATCTCGGACCGGAAGGCGATTTGTCAATTCCGGATTTCAGAGGATATTTTTACCGGAGCAAATCCATCGAATTAGAATATTTCGATTTGGCAGGCGAAAAACACAGCGAAACCGTGGAAGGATTTACCGCCGTAATTTTTCAGCACGAAACCGACCACCTTTTCGGAATCTTGATTTCGGATAAAGAGAGGTTATATGAAAAGGTCAATTAAAACAGATACTATTTCATTAAATTAATAGACATCTTTCCAATTAAAATGTTTTATAGCAGAGGTTTTTGGTTGCTTTCTTAATGTTCACGATTGCCGTAATTAATTGCCAAGTAGTTTCATAATTTTTGTGTTTTCCTCGGT
>JAITMJ010000136.1 GCA_031277475.1 Flavobacteriaceae bacterium | reverse complement strand
ACCGAGGAAAACACAAAAATTATGAAACTACTTGGCAATTAATTACGGCAATCGTGAACATTAAGAAAGCAACCAAAAACCTCTGCTATAAAACATTTTAATTGGAAAGATGTCTATTATTTTTTTCATATTTTTTTGTATTAAAATTTTTGAGTGGTTAAATCTTTCAATGTTTTCAATCTTTAAATCATTAACTTTAATTACCTCGTTAAGAATTTTCTTGCATTTCCCAAAAACTTCTCGGCGATAAAATTTGAGTGTTTTTGTAGTGAGACATTGTAAAATCTGTGTTGTTGCCCGTTATCAGAAAGTTGGAATTACTTTCATCTGCCAATTCCAAAAATTTGTTATCACTTTTGTCTCGGATAATTTCCAAACGAATTTTCGGGTTGTAAAATTCCGCGATTTTTTCAAATCTGCCTAATACAATTTCTGCATTGCTTGAAAATCCTGCTATTTTCGCGAATTTTGGACGAGAAAGTACATCAATATATTCATTCAATAATGCTATCGAAAGGTGTAATTTCACTCGTTCATTCAGCACATAATCATAAACAATGTAATGCGGATAACTTTTTTGAATAAGTGCAGAAACCACAACATTCGTGTCCAAAATCACACTTTTCATTATCTTATTGCATTTATTTCCGCATCTATTTCATTCATGCTCATAGAAGAAAGTCCGTTTTTTTCTGCCAATTCCACGCTTCGGCGTAATGCTCGACGAGCGATTTGCCGTTCAATTAAATTGACTATTTCGGAAAAGGAAAAGATGTCTTTAGAAATTCCCAAAGTGCGATATTCTGTTTCAGACATCTGTACGTTGATGGTTTTCATCTGTTTATATTTTAATTTTCAAATGTACATTTATTTCTTTGAACCACACAAAATGGATAAAGTTTTTAATCTGTTTAATTTTTCAATCATTAACTTCAATTACCTCATTAAAATTGCTCTCGCTTTTTCCAAATCTTCGGGAACGTCAATACCAACGCCGATGAAGTCGGTTTCTACCATTTTTATTTTCATTCCGTATTCGAGGTAGCGGATGCACTCGATTTTTTCGGCGATTTCCAAAGGTTTCATCGGGAGTTTTGCAAATTCCAACAAGGCATTTTTTCTGAACGCATAAACGCCGATGTGTTTAAAATACTCGGGTTTCGCCGAAGTTTCCCGCGGATACGGAATCACGGAACGGCTGAAATAGAGCGCAAAATTTTCGTTGTCGGTGATTACTTTTACGTTGTTCGGATTTTCAATTTCGGAGGTTTCGGTGAGTTTGATTTTCAGCGATGCTAAAGAAATTTTTTGCCGAAAATCGGTTTCAAAAACGGAAATCAGTTGTTTCAAAGGTTCGGTTTTCAGGAAAGGTTCATCGCCTTGAACATTGATTACGATGTCGCAATTTATGTTCCGAACGGCTTCCGCAATTCGGTCGCTTCCGGTTTCGTGTTTTCCCGTCATCACTGCATTTCCACCGTTTTTTTTGATTTCGTTAAAAATAATTTCCGAATCCGTAGCCACAAAAACTTCGTCGAACAAATTGGTTTCCAGCACGTTTTGATAAGTTGTGGAAATCACGGTTTTGTCTCCCAAAATCTGCATCAATTTTCCGGGAAATCGGCTCGCTTCGTAACGCGCGGGAATGACGGCGATGGTTTTCACTATTAAAATTCAATCCTGAATTTAATTCAGGACAAAGTAAAAAAACTCGACGAATTATTTTTCAAAACAATAGCGCCCTAAATAAAAAAAGAGAGTTTGTAATCGTTACCTTCAAGGTTGCAAAGCAAAAAAACCGCCTCTCTATGACAACAAATGTAACACTTTTTTCACAAATCATCGGCAAATTAAACATGGATATTTTCGAAATAAAAAAAATCTAAAAAATTGTGGCTTAAAACAAAAAAAGTTTTTAAATTTGCACCACCAAAAAATTACAGACTCATGGTGTAACGGTAGCACAAGTGATTTTGGTTCATTTAGTTGGGGTTCGAATCCCTGTGAGTCTACAATTTTTGATTTAACCCACTGATTACCGGCGGTTTTTTTATTTCAATTATCTTTTCCCGGCAAAAACTTCACGATTTTTGCATAAAAACACCACCCTATTTTTCGCACAATAAAGATTCTTCTGATAAATATTGATGCAGAAATCTGGTTCACAACTACAAAATCTCATAATGATTAGAAAATTAAGCGCAAAACTCGGTATTCCGTCGGATGTTTTTGGTGCAAGCGTATTAACCTCAAAATTACAGATACCACTAACTTTCAAAGTTTTTGTATTTTTGTGAAAGTAAAGTAAAATTATAGAAACCATTACTTTAAAAATAAACAAAAGAAGCAACTACGGAAAGACGATTTTGGAATTGATAAAAGTCGGTATTAATGAAAAAAAAGGTGTTGAAATCATTAAAACGCCTAATGCGGAAACATTGAGAGCGGTGGCTAATATTGATGCAGGAATCGGACTCACCACTACAAAATCTCACGAAGATTTAATGGAAAAATTAAATTCATAACCATGTATAATATCATTTTTGAAACTCAATTCAAAAAGGATTTCAAATTATTCCTCGATTTCTCAAAATCTAAATTAAAAAAATGCAAAACTACCTCAATTTACTTCAACATATTTTGGAACGTGGCACCGATAAACCCGACCGAACCGGAACCGGAACCCGAAGCGTTTTCGGATATCAACTTCGCTATGATTTGGCTAAAGGTTTTCCGTTGGTAACCACCAAAAAAGTGCATCTGAAATCCATCATTTACGAATTGCTTTGGTTTATAAAAGGCGATACGAACATCAAATATTTGAACGACCACGGCGTTTCGATTTGGAATGAATGGGCAGACGAAAATGGAAATCTCGGTCCGGTTTACGGCGCACAATGGCGGAGTTGGCGAGGCGCAGACGGCAAAATCATCGACCAGTTTTCGGACGTCATCGAACAGATTAAAAAAAATCCGGATTCTCGGCGTTTGATTATTTCCGCGTGGAACGTAGCTGAAATTCTAAATATGGCTCTCGCCCCTTGCCACACGATGTTTCAGTTTTATGTATCCTCTCCCGACCTCTCCAAGGGAGAGGAGAAAGGAAAATTATCTTTGCAACTCTATCAAAGAAGTGCCGATGTTTTTCTGGGAGTTCCGTTCAATATTGCGAGTTATGCGCTGCTGACGATGATGATTGCCCAAGTTTGCGGTTTAGAAATCGGCGAATATGTGCATACTTTCGGCGATGTTCATATTTACAACAATCATTTTGAGCAAGTGAAAACCCAACTTTCCCGCGAGCCGAAACCGCTTCCGACTATGAAACTAAACCCGAATATTAAAAATATTTTCGATTTTGATTTTGAAGATTTCATCCTTGAAAACTACGAACCGCACCCCGGAATTAAAGCACCGGTAGCGGTTTGAATGGTATGACATCGATTTTGAAATCTTGTTTTTTATGAATATTTTTTTTAAATGATTAAATCTTTAAATCTTTAAATTTTTAAAATCATTTCATTACCAAATTATGGCGTATATAGATTATTATAAAATTCTCGGCGTAGAAAAATCCGCATCTCAAGACGATATAAAAAAAGCCTATCGGAAATTGGCGCGAAAATATCATCCCGACATTAATCCGGGAGATAAAGAAGCGGAAAGAAATTTTAAGGAAATCAATGAAGCCAATGAAGTTTTGAGCCATCCCGAAAATCGTGCGAAATACGATAAATACGGCGAACATTGGAAACACGGCGAAGAATACGAAAAAGCGCAACAGCAGCAAAGAAACTACGGAAACGCAGGTTTTGGCGGCGGATATTCCGCAGGTTTTGACTTCGGAGAAGGCGAAGATTATTCGGATTTTTTCAGAAGTATGTTTGGAGACGGCAGTTTCGGAACGCGCTCAAGAGGCAGTGCTTCGGGAAAATTCAAAGGGCAAGACGTTCACGCAGAACTGAATTTAAGTTTGAAAAATGCCACAACCACACACCAACAAACTTTTGAAATCAACGGAAAAAAAGTAAGAATCACAATTCCGGCGGGCGTTTATGACGGACAGCAAATCAAACTCGGCGGCTACGGAAATCCGGGTTTCAACGGCGGACCGAACGGAGATTTGTACATCACTTTCAACATTCCGAAAGATGCACAATTTGAAAGAATCGGGGACGATTTGAAAACCAAAATTCAAATAGATTTGTACACCGCAATTCTGGGCGGAGATGTGAATGTGAACACTTTGAACGGAAACGTGAAACTAAAAGTGAAACCCGAAACGCAAAACGGAAACACCGTGAGATTGGCGGGAAAAGGATTTCCGGTTTATAAAAAAGACGGACAATTCGGGGATTTGTTCGTAACTTACGAAGTAAAACTCCCGACCAACCTCAGCGAAAAACAGAAAGAATTATTTGAACAACTAAAAAATTCTTGAAAATGGCAAACAAAATTTCCCGCGAAGAACTCGCACAACTTTACAATATCGAAATTCGTTTTTTTGACGATTTGGAAGAATACGGACTTCTGCACACCGAAATCGAAAACAACACAAAATACCTTCTCTACGAAGAATTGCCGCTTTTTGAAAAATTTGCGAATTGGCACTACGATTTGGACATCAATTTGCAAGGCTTGGAAGTGATCCATCAAATGCTGCAAAAAATGGATTTTCTTTTAGCCGAAAACCGAAAACTAATGCACAGATTTTCCGCATTTTCCGAAAGTTTTGAGGATTATGAGGAAGAGGAATAAAATGAATTCCGAGCGTCAAAACCCCCGTTTCATATTCCCGCCGAAAACACTAACTTTGCAAAAGCAAATTATCTCAATTTAAAATGTCTGAAACACAAGAAAACACAAGAGGTGGAGAAGGGCAAATTTTAGATCCGGAAACTTTCAGAGATTCAGTCGGGACGATGGATCAAGAAGGTAAACGGAAATGGATTTACCCCAAAAAACCAAAAGGAAAATACACCAATTACAGAACTTTTACGGCGATGGTTTTGCTGGCGATATTTTTCGCTTTTCCTTTCATAAAAATCAACGGAAATCCTGCGCTTTTAATTAATATTTTAGACCGAAAATTCTTCTTTTTCGGACAGCCGTTTTATCCGCAAGATTTCTTTATCATCGCTTTGGGAGCCATCACTTCATTGGTTTTTTTAATTCTGTTTACGGTCGCCTTTGGGAGAATTTTCTGCGGCTGGGTGTGTCCGCAAACCATTTTTATGGAAATGATTTTCAGAAAAATTGATTACCTGATTGAAGGCGACAGAAATAAACAAATGAAGCTGAAAAGACAGGAATGGAACTCCGAAAAAATCCGAAAACGCACGTTGAAATGGTTCACGTACCTCGTGATTTCCCTTGTGATTACACATTTTATGTTTATGTACATCGTTGGTTATGAGGAAGTTTTAAAAATAATGAAAGAAGGTCCATTCGCATATCCTACAAATTTTTTGGTGATGATTCTTTTCACCGGTGCATTTTATTTTGTGTTTATTTGGTTCAGAGAACAGGTTTGCACGCTGGTTTGTCCGTACGGAAGATTGCAGGGCGTTTTGATTGACAAGCAAACCATCAACGTTTACTACGATTTTAAACGCGGCGAAAACCGTGCAAAATGGAGAAAAGGCGAAGATCGAAAAGCCGCAGGAAAAGGTGATTGCATAGATTGCAACCAATGCGTCGTGGTTTGCCCGACCGGAATCGACATCCGAAACGGGCAACAATTGGAATGTGTGAATTGTACTGTTTGCATTGATGCCTGCGATGAAGTGATGGTAAAAACCGGACTTCCGAAAGGTTTAATTCGTTATGCAACAGAAGACGAAATAGAGCAAGAAAGACCATTCAAATTTACTTCAAGAATGAAGGCTTACGCCGTAGTTCTTCTGGCGTTAATAGGATTTTTGGGTTATCTTCTGAAAGACCGCGGAATGATGGAAGCGAAATTCATAAAACCCGCCGGAACCACATTTTTCACCAGAGACGGCAGAATTTCCAATTCCTATAATTTCACGTTTCTGAACAAATCCAACAACAATTTGAAAGTAACCATAAAAGTACTTGAACCCGAACATGGAGAAATTCATCTCGTCAACGATAAAAATATTTTTATAAAAAGAGACAACATTACAAAAGGTTCTGTGAATGTGAGTTTTCCCGAAAAAGACATCAAATTTACCAAACAAAATATTACGCTTGGTGTTTATGACGAAAAAGGAAAGCTTTTGGATAAATATAAAACTTATTTTGAAGGACCTTTTAAATTGACGTATTGAAAATTTTGCTAATACAAAAATCCAAACAGCCACAGCGGAATTTTGTTGCCTAATCCGTACTCGATATTGTCTGAAACAATAAACGAATTTTTGACATTTTTTACCTGTTCGTCGGTTTTGCTTTTTCCGCCGATTTCAAAAAGATATTTTTTATCTACCCAAAAATCGCCTTGATTCGGATATTCAACGATGTGTTTATAAGATAGTTGATTCAAAAAAAATGTTTCTCGAATATTGCCGATATCGGTATTTCTATCGCATAAAGTATAGGCGAGATTTGTATTTTCAAGGTAAATTTTTTCGGGCTTTTGCAGTTTGTTTATTCCGAAAACATCTTTGTGAATGTTTTTTGTAAGTTTGACTTCTTCCAAATAATACAAATAAGACAGCAACGTAATGCGATTAACGCCTATTCTTTCGCTGATTTTTGTGATATTTAGAATAAAAGGCACAGACGAAGCAACGATGGAAAGCAACTGTTTGATTTTATAAACATAACCGATATCAACGCCTCTCAACAGAGGCAATTCTATTTCTAAAATCATATTGATCACTTCCGCAATTTTTTCGTGATACACAGACGGTAATTCTTTGAAAAACGGATAATAACCCGATTTTAAATAGTTTTCAAAAAATTGAAACGGTTTTACCACATCCAATATGCTGCTCGAAATTTCTCTGTGATTTTGCAAAATATCTTCAAGTGAAACGATTTTAATATCGGTTTTTTGAGTGATGTTCAAATATTCGCGAAACGAAAGTCCTTGCATATCATACACCAATGCCCGACGACTTAAATCGGCTCTTGCATTCAAAATTTCGAGTAGTGAAGAACCCGTAAAAACCACTTTCAGTTCCGAGAAATCGTCATAAATATTTTTGAGTTCCTGCGCCCAATTCGGATATTTATGCACTTCGTCCAGAAACAGATATTTTCCGCCACGCTTTGCAAACATATCGGCAGTATCCCAAAGTTTGTGTTCGGCGAACCACATATCGTCCAAACTCACATACAAAGCACTATTGTCGTTTGGTAAATTTTGTTTTATATATTGCAGCAACAGCGTGGTTTTTCCTACGCCGCGAGAGCCGCGAATACCAATCAAACGGGCGTTCCATTCTATTTCGCTCATTAAAATTCGTATAAAATCAAGCGAAGTTTCTTTTGTTTTTTTATACGATTTTTCAAACAATTCTTCCATATTTTCTGCTTTTTTGTTTAATGCAATAAACAAATTTATGCTTATTTTGTTTAATGCACTGTGCAAAAATATGTATTTTTTGTTTAATTCACAATACGATTTCTTTAATTTTTTACAATTTTTCTTTCACAAACTCCGAAACCGTCAGCCGATGAACGCCCAAAATTCTGCCGATAGCGGAGTTTCAGATTTCCGAATATTTCAAAATTGCGGGTTTTAAAAAAGATTAAAATCGAGATTTTAGGTTTTATTCATCTCGTCAGCCAGCCGCCGTTTTTCACGGTAAGTATGGCAAACGGCGCAATCCAAAATAAAGCGAATAAATAAAATATGCTGTACGGATACGCCCAAAGCGATTCCACGAAATTGTATTGTTTCGTGAAAAACAACATTTGAATGCTGGAAAAAATGAAAGTTCCCGTCAATGCGGAACTCATGTATAAAACGGGATGTGTAAACAGAAAATAAAACATTAAAACCGTCAAAGGAATGGTCAGTAGCAGTTTAATCACTTGATTGAAAAATATAAAACGAACGCCGAATTTATTTCCGGTTCGGAACTTTTTAAATATAAATTTGTTCATCATCAGTGTTTCCCGCACATTGCTTCTTCCCCATCGGGTAAACATTTTGTGCAGATTTTTGAAACCGATTGGCGTGTTCGTCAAAACGTGGGCATTTTTTTGAAAATTAACGCGATAGCCTTGTTCCAAAATAAGATTCGTCATCGCTCTGTCTTCCCCGATAGTCGCCATTTTTCCGACAAATTTTTGATTGATCCATCTTTCAACAGCGTTCAAAACAGCTTCTCTTCTGTAGGCGGACAATGCGCCGGGCGTGCACAAAACAAATCCTAATGCGCTTTGTGCAGATCGGATAAATTCAAAACTGAAAACAAAACTGACGTTCAGCATTTTAGGAATAATGGCTTGATTTTTATTCAATACTTTTACATTTCCGGCAACGGCTCCGCAATTTTTATCTTTCACGAAAGGACTCACCAAATTTCTAATCGTATCTTTTTCGACTACGGAATCGCTGTCTATCGTGATGAAAACTTCGCCTTTTCCTTGCGTAAATCCTTTGTAAAGAGCCTGTCGTTTTCCTTTGTTTTCGGGCTGTCGGAATACGGAAATCAGATTTCCCAAATCTTCTTTGGCTTTGTTGATCCAATACCAAGTATCGTCTTTGCTGCCGTCGTCCACCGCCCAAATTTCTAATTTTTCTTTCGGATAATCGCTTTTTGAAATGCTTAAAAGTGTAGAATAAACCATTTTCGATTCGTTGTATGCAGGAACGATGATGGTGCAAACCGGCAAATCTTCGTCCGAAACCGATGGAATCGGCTTGTATTTCACGTATAAATAAGCGATGTAAATCAAAAATAAAACTTGAAAAACGAGGAGTGCGAACAGAAAATAAATTAAAATTCGCCCCGAAAATGTTTGCATTCTTTGGAAATGCAGTTCTTGAAAATAGGGATGAAAATTATTGAGGAGATAAATGGCGCTGAACATCAAAATTTGCGCCCCGATGATGATTCCGAAATCCCTTCTTTTTATTCTTTTTTTTATAGTTGAAAACAATGATTCCTCCGATTTTTCGGATATTTCTATTGCTGTTTTTACTTCCATTTTCTATGGGTTTTATCCGAAAGCAAAGTAAAATAAAAGGAAAGTTATATTTTGTTTTTTCGGTTCGATATTTGTCTGCGAATGTGTAGAAAGATATCTACAAACGGGGTTTCGCCGAAGGATATTTTTCACAAAATCAAACTTATATTTTGTTGTTTATCAACGAATTGTGTAGATTACGGATTATAATGAATTTTCATCAGTTCGATTAAATCCACCAAAGAGGCAATGTTCAGTTTTTCAAAAATTCGTTTTTTAAAGGTGCTGACGGTATTTTGTTTCAGGGAAAGTTCATTCGATATTTCTAAATTTCCGTAGCCTTTTGCGTATAAATTTGCGATTTGTATTTCTCTTTCAGACAGCAGATTCAGAGGGTTTTCCAAGAGCGGATTGTGTTTGGAGAGTTCCAAAAGTTTTTGTGTGAAAGGCGGATAATATTCTCCTTTTTCGGCGATGTTTTCAATGGCAAGTTTAATTTCATTTTCTTCGCCCAATTTGCTGAGATAGCCGTTGGCTCCGGCTTTGATGAATTTCAGGGAAAAATTTTCTTCTTCAAAAGACGTGAATATCAAAATTTTTATTTCCGGCTGAATTTTTCTGATTTCAGGAATCACGGAAAGGCTGATCCCATCGGGGAATTGAGCGTCTAAAATCAAAATATCTATCGTTTGTTTTTGGAGCAGTTCCACAGTTTTCAAAATACTCGAAGCATAGAAAAATTCAGGATTTTCAAAACATTCTTCAATGATGAATTGAATTCCTTGCCGAACGATGAGATGATCGTCTGCCAATAAAAATTTTATGTTTTTGTTGTTGTTTTCGTTCATCCTAAAACCTTTAAATTAATCTCAAAATCAATCGCGGTTCCTTCGCCGCGTTTGCTTTTAATGGAAATTTTGCCTCGAAAAAGTTCGACGATTTCCTTGCATAAATTCAAACCCAAACCGGCTCCCAAATTTTCAACGTCTTCGGAAATGCTGCCTTTGTAATAGGGTTCAAAGATTTTTTTGATGTCGTTTTCGGAAATTCCAATTCCCGTATCGGCGATGGTTGCGTGGAGTTTCAGCGCGTTTTTCTCCGGAAACGAGGTTTTCAAATGTACCGATATTTTTCCGTTTTCGGTGAATTTATTGGCATTGCCCAACAAATTAATGAAAATTTGATGAATTTTGGATTTGTCGGCAAATACAGAAATCGCCTCCGGAATTTCGTTGTGGATTTCCAATTCGTTGTTCGCAGATTCGATGTAGGGTTTAAAAATATTCAGAAAAGTTTCGATGTCCTCTTTCAAATTGAATTGAACGGGATTTAATACAATTTTGCGGTCTCGGTTTTTTGTATAATCCAAAATTTGTGTGGCTTGAATCAGCAGCGAATCGTTTGTAAATCGGATAGATTTTAGGCTTTCGACAATGCTTTCATCGGTGGTTTTTTTGGAAATTCGGTTGATGTAAATGTTCAAAATTTTCAGCGGCGTACGAATTTCGTGGCTCAGCATTCCCAAGATTCTGTTTTTAAATTTCAGATTGCTCCGAACTCTTTCGCCGGCTTCTTTGAGTTCTTTTTCGTAAACGAAAGACAGTTTTGTGAAATATGCCATAATGATTAAAACGATGAAAAGCAGCAACATCAAACTAAAAACCGTGTATTTTCTGATTTTATTGATGCTTGAAAATTTTTCGCTGTATTGCTGTTCCAATTTTGTGCTTAAATCGTTGGAAGCCACGTCGTAAACGTCAATTAAATTATTGCTCAGCGCGATGAGATTGTTGTAAATATCATAAACTTTATAATTGTTGGATTGCACGGACTCGATGTTTTTGTTGTATTTTTTGATTTCGCTCAAATGTTGTTTGTTCACCAAATTCAGGGTGCTGTCAAAATCGTTTTTAATTTTGGCGGTATCAATCACGCTGTTGTATTTTGTCGTAATCAAAACAGTATCGGTTTTCACGTCCACATTTCCTTTAAAAGCGTCTTTCAAGCGAGAAAAAAAATTCTTTTTGGGAACGCTGTCCGAAATATGCACTTCCTCCGTTTCTACTTTTGAAGCGGTATTGATATTGATTTTTAAAGGAACTTTTTTGATTTTTAATTTTTCCGGAGATTTCCGTATGGAATCAATCAGCGTTTCCAATTTTGTCAATTCGGTTTGTCTTTCCTTGCGATTGCTTTCTGAATCGGTGTTTTCGTAAATTTTGGCACTGTCTATTTTGTCGGTTACTTTTCTTAAAGATTGAAAATACCGTTCCAAATCCTCTTTTTTGTATTGGTCTAAATAGTTGTGCAAATGGTTTTGAGCGTTGGAAAGTTCGTATTTGGAATCTTTGGTCAGGTTTTTTAGTTTTTTGGCATCATCTATTTGTTTGCGGATTTCGAGCAATTTATTTTCATTAAAATATTCATTATAGAAAAAAATCAAAACCCCGATTTGAATCAGTAAAGTAATGATTACCAACGAATACTGAACGAATTTTCTATGTTTAAAATCAACTTTCATATTCATACAACGATAGACAAAACCCTCAAAATTACATTTTTTTCTGTTCTTGTAAAGTTAAAAAGAATATGGGTGAGGCTAAATCCATCATTTTCATAAAATTTTAATGAGTCTGACCGGTAAAAATTCAGGCTAAACTCATTAAAAAATGTTAATCCACCGTCTTTTTTTAACGCAAAGTTCACCATACTTTTATCTTGATTTTTCGAAAACGCAAAGGCATTTTATTTAGCAAAGGCTTGCGTCCTCTTAATGCGTTTTTCCGGTTGCAGAGTGAAACGCCTTTGCGTTTAAATATTTTCAACCCTTTTTAAAAATTCTTTGCATTAAAATTATACTTAAATATTTAGTAAACACTAAAAATATTTAATTTATTTGTTATGAGAATTTAAAATTTTAATGCATTTGACCTGGTAAAAATTGTAGATGTTCTATAATGAAAAATTTTAATTTGTAATTTTACAAAAGAACCTCGGATCATTAAAGTATGAAAATCAAAGACCATTTTCTTTCCGGCGAAATTTTTGAAATTGTGGAAACCGACACAAAAGGGGTTTACAAAACTTCGCCTATTCCAGAAAACATAGATAAATATTATGAAAGCAAAGATTATATTTCCCATCATCAGGATTCCGGCGGTTTAAAGGAAAAAATATACAAATTTCTGCAAAAATTCAATTTGAGATTTAAAAAAAATATCTTGGCAAAAGAACTCGGTGTTCATAAAAAAGTTTTGGATTATGGTTGCGGAGTGGGCGAATTTTTAAAATTTATCGAAAACCAATATGATACTTTCGGATTTGAACCCAATGAATCTGCCCGAAATTTCGCCGAACAAAAAACGAAAAACACAAAATTCATCTCCGATTTAAACGAAATCGAAAACGAAAGTTTGGATGCGATAACATTATGGCATGTTTTTGAACACATTGAGAATCAGGAAGAAATATTAAATATATTTCATAACAAATTGAAAAATAGCGGTTTGCTGATTATCGCCGTTCCCAATCACACTTCTTTTGACGGACGGAAATATCGCGAATTTTGGGCGGCTTACGATGTTCCGAGACATATCCTGCATTTTTCAAAAAAAGGAATGGAGGATTTTATTTCAAAACATCCGAGTTGGAAACTTCAAAAAATAAAACCAATGCGACTCGATTCTTTTTACATTTCAATGTTGAGTGAAAAATATAAAAAATCTCACCTTTTTTGGCTTAAAGGTTTCTTTTTTGGAGCAATTTCTAATTTTAAAGCAGCAAAAACGGGCGAATTTTCCAGTTTGACTTATATCATTGAAAAAGTTTAATTTTTGGGGTTCAGCGCAGGCTAAACGCATTAAAACCAAATGCTAATTAAAATTGTATTTTTGAGAAATCTATTTTTGAATAGACATAAAGAATAAAAGAATTTTAAATTTTAGATTAAACCATCAACCGTACGGGCGCGATTAATCGCACCCCAACAACCAAAAAAAAATAAACAAATGAAATCCTACGGAACCGACCGGTTTTCAGTTCAAGATATTTTGAATATCGCTGCCGGAAAAACTAAAACTTCGCTGAATAAGGAAACCATTAAATTAATTAAAAAATCGCAGAACAATGTTCGTAAAATCGTAGATTCCGAACAAACGGTTTATGGCATCAATACGGGTTTCGGACCGCTTTGCGACGTGAAAATTTCCGAAGAAGAAACGGCGCGGCTTCAGCACAATCTCATCATTTCTCACGCGGTCGGCGTTGGAAATCCGATTGATAAAGAATTGTCTAAAATTATGATGATTTGCAAAATTCACGCTTTGTCCAAAGGATTTTCCGGCGTTTCTCAGGACGTTGTGGAAAGGCTTTTGCTGATGTTGGAAAAAGACATTATTCCTGTGGTTCCGGAGCAAGGCTCGGTCGGTGCTTCCGGAGATTTGGCACCTTTGTCGCATTTGGTTTTGCCGCTGCTCGGTTTGGGAAAAGTTTGGGAAAACGGTAAAATTGCGGAAACTTCAAAAATTTTAAGAAAACACCAATTAAAACCACTAAAATTGGGGGCAAAAGAAGGTTTGGGATTGATTAACGGAACTCAATTTATTTTGGCTCACGCGATAAAAGGTTTGGAAAAATTTGAATATCTTTTGGATTTGGCGGATTTGGCGGCGGCGATGAGTTTGGAAGCGTATCGAGGTTCCGGAAGTCCGTTCAGAAAAGAACTTCACGAAATTCGCCCTTTTGCCGGAAGCAAAAAAACGGCGGAAAGAATGCGAAAATTTTTAAAAAATTCCGAGAATCTAAAATCCCACGAATTTTGCGACAGAGTTCAGGATCCGTATTCTATGCGCTGCGTTCCGCAAGTTCACGGCGCGAGCAGAAATGCCTGCGAACATTTGAAAAATCTCACGGAAACGGAAATCAATTCGGTAACCGATAATCCCATTATTTTAAATGAAAAAGAATCCGTTTCCGGCGGAAATTTTCACGGGCAGTTGCTCGCTTTGCCTTTGGATTACGCCACTTTTGCGGCTGCCGAACTCGGAAATATTTCAGACCGAAGAAGCTATCTTTTGCTCGAAGGAAAATTCGGATTGCCGAGATTGCTCACGGAAAGTTCCGGGCTAAATTCCGGATTTATGATTCCGCAATACACTTCGGCAGCATTGGTTACCGAAAATAAAACGCTGTGTTTTCCGGCATCGGCAGATTCTGTTCCCACGAGTTTGGGGCAAGAAGACCATGTTTCGATGGGAAGTATTTCGGGGCGGAAATTCAATCAGGTTTTGGGAAATCTCGAGAAAATTCTCGCCATCGAATTGATGTTTGCGGCGCAAGGTTTGGAGTTTCGCCGACCGGCAAAATGTTCAAAAATAGTCGAAGAAAACTACGAAATCATCCGTTCCAAAGTGAAAAAATTGGAAGACGACAGATTAATCGGCGAAGATGTTTTGGCGGTTTTGGATTTGGTGAAAGAGCGGGAATTTTTGGTTTAGGTCTGAAATTACTGCGAGGTTTTTATTTGTAACGTCTTTTTTTCAACCTCTACTTTTTGAGTTTGTTTAAATTTTGGCTAAAGCCGACAGAAGAAAATAAAAAAAAGAGGCTGTCTCGAAAGCACGCAGATGACACAGATTTTTCAGATTTACGCGGATAAAAGAAAATAATAACCTGATATTCAGAATCAGTGTTTATCCATACTATCAGCGTTATCTGCATGCCAAATTAAGAACAATGATTTTTTCAATATTACAATCTTGTCATCCTTTTCGGGATTTTTCTTGTGACACCTTGTGAATTACTGTTTTGTCATACGGAATATTCAAATTCAAAAGTTTAATCTCACTCCGTTCTCAAGGCTTCAATCGGGCGAATTTTTACGGCTCTTTGTGCGGGAATCATTCCGATAATTAAACCCAGAATCACCATAATTGCCATTGCCGCAAACACATTTCCGTAATCTACGGTCGGGTTGTAAAACGGAAATGTATCTTGATTTTTGGTTGCTGCATCAATGATCATTAAAAGAAAAATTCCCGACGAAAATCCCATTAATCCTGATGAAAGCGTAATCACGACACTTTCCAAAAGAATTTGATTTCTCACCGCCGAAGGTTTTGCGCCGATGGCTCTTCGGATTCCGATTTCTTTTGTGCGCTCTTTTACCGTAATCAACAAAATATTGGAAATCGCGATGACGCCGGCTAAAATCGTGAGAACGCCTACGGAAATCGTGAGAAATTGAATTCCGGTGAGAAATCCCGTCATTTTTTTAAAAGCATCTCCCAAATTAAAACTTCCGAAAGCATTTGTATCTTCGGGCGAGGCTTGATATTTCGCCTTCAAAGCGGTTTTCACATCGGTTTCTACAAGTAGAACATCGGTATTGTCTTTTGCCACAAGTGCAAAATAGCCGACTTCATTTCCGGTATTGTAAAGTTTATTAAATGCGGTAAACGGAATAAAAACCATTTGGTCGTCTTCAACGCCGCCAAATTTCCCGACAGAAAAAACGCCGATAACTGTGAAAAAAATGCCTTTTAAAGAAACCGATTTTCCGACCGGATTTTCATGTTTTTTGCTGTCGAAAAGTTTTTTATAAACCTCTTCGCCGATGACCACTACATTTTTACTTCCGCTGATATCGGCATCATTAATGAATCTTCCAAAAAGAAGTTTTTTCTGGGAAATTTGGTTGTTCACCGGAAAAACACCATTCACGGAATAGATATTGCTGAGGCTGTTTCGTGAGATCAATTCGCCGCTGTTTCCATCTACATTTCCTCTGGAATTCGTTGGTGAAATCAGTTTTAAATCCGGAACTTTGCTCATCAAATAATCCATATCGTCGGTGTGAAGTTGCATCCGTCTTCCGTTCGGAAATCCGGCGTAAGGAATACTGGTTTGCTGAGCCCAAAGAAAAATACTGTTGGTTGCAAAGCCTGCAAACGCTCTATTAAAACCGTGTTCCAAACCTTTTGCCGCACCGAGAAGTGAAACGTACAAAAACATTCCCCAACTTACGCCAACCATCGTGAGAAATGTTCGTAATTTATTATTTCTCAACGAATTATAAATTTCCTGCCAAGTATCTCTTTTGAAAATGATGTTCATAGTTTTGTTTGTATTTATGTAAATGTATTTATGACGATTTAGAAATTAAATTATCTCATTATCTTATTCCTCAATCGTTCGGCGTAATAAAGCCAAAAGCCTTATTCATCTCTCAACGCTTCTATCGGTTTTATTTTGCTCGCGCGATATGCGGGAACAAATCCGGCTAAAGTTCCGGCAAAAACCAATGTGATAAACGCGGAAATGATTTCAAACCAGCCGACATTCGGGTCTATAATAAAATATTCTTCTAAACTGTTTCCGATTAAATTAATCGTCAGAACCGCCAAACCAACACCTACCAATCCTGAAATTATCGTAATGATGACGCTTTCTTGTAAAATCAAAGCAACGATGCTCGCGGGTTTTGCACCGATGGCTTTCCTCACGCCGATTTCTTTGGTACGCTCTTTCACGATATAAACCATAATATTGCTGATGCCGATAATTCCCGCAACCAGCGTTCCTAAGCCGATTACCAAAACAATTAAAGCCAAAACCGCCATAAATGCAAATTGTTCTTTTGTGTTTTCGGCGTTGTTAAAAAGCATCACGCCGCCTTCATCATCGGGAGAAACTCGGTGGCGTTTTTTGATGTCGGTTTTTATATTTTCTCCGAGTTTAATGGCTTCGTCGGGACTCATATTTTGGTCGTAGGCAACCATCATTTGGCTTAAAGTGTCGGAATTTTTCTTTAAAAGTTGAAGCGTAGGAAGTGCAATTGTGATGACTCTTTCGTCCCTATCGCCGCCCGGATCGGAAAATACGCCGACGATGCGAAACATGGTGCCGTCTATATCAATATATTTTCCGATTGAAGTTCCGGATTTTATCAAATCTTTTTGCACCATTCTCCCGATTACGGCTACTTTTTTATTGTCCCGGAAATCGTTCGGAGAAATGTATCGCCCTTCCATCAAATTGCGTTGTTCGATAAACTGCTCATCCGGATAAACGCCGATAATTCTGTAGTTTCCGCTTTCTTTACCATATTTCACGAGCATATTAAATTGATAGCGCGGTGAAGAATATTCTATTTTTTCGGAATATTTTTTTTCGGCGCTTTCGTAATCTTTATTTTGAAGACTAATTTGGCGATTGGCTTGCAAACCATCGTAAGCAATGGAAGTTTTGCCCGTGAAAATGTAGATTAAATTGTTGGCATCTCCGCGAAAAGATTTATTAAAAGAATTTTGCAAACCTTTGCCGATTCCAAACAAAACGATGAAAATAAACAAACCGAGCGCTACCGTAAAACCGGAAAGCACCGTTCGCAAAACGTTGTTGCGAATGGAACTGAAAATTTCTTGCCAGCGGTCTATATCGAACATTTTTTCTGTGTTAAATTTTAATGATTCTCACTTCATAACCCCATCACTTCATAACTTCATAACCTCATCACTCCATCATTTCATAAAACCATCTGCGTTATTTGTTCATCGCTTTCGATGATGCCGTCTTTCAGCATCACTTTTCTTTTGGTTTGTGCGGCTACGTCCGGCTCGTGCGTTACGACGATGATGGTTTTTCCCTCGTTGTTGATTTCCTGCAAAAGTTTCATAATATCGAACGTGGTTTTGCTGTCCAAAGCGCCGGTAGGTTCGTCTGCCAAAATCACTTTCGGATTAGAAATCAGCGCTCTTGCGATAGCGACTCTTTGTTTTTGTCCGCCCGAAAGTTCGCTCGGCAAATGGTGCGCCCAATCTTTCAAACCTACTTTTTCCAAATATTCATTCGCTTTTTGATTGCGTTCTTTTCGGGAAACGTTTTGATAATAAAGCGGAAGCGCCACATTTTCCAAAGCCGTTTTATAACCGATTAAATTAAAAGATTGAAACACAAATCCCAAAAATTTCGAGCGGTATTCTGCGGCTTTCACTTCGTTGAGGTGTTCAATGGAAATGCCGTCTAATTGATAGATTCCGCTATCTTTTTCGTCTAAAATTCCGATGATGTTCAGCAAAGTAGATTTTCCGGAGCCGGAACTTCCCATAATCGAAACAAACTCGCCTTCGGAAATATTAAGGTTTATTCCTTTCAAAACGTGGAGTTGACTTTTCCCCGTGTCGTAAGATTTGTGTAGATTTTCGATAAATATCATCAGACCGGATTTGTTTTTTTAATGCAAAATAAGTAGAGGATATTTTGGTTTTGTTACAGATAAAGTTGAGGTCTATTGTCGAGTATAATATAGCCGTTTACAACCACTTTCACAGAAATTTTATATTTTTGAACTTTGAATTTTTGAATCTTGAATTTTGAACTTTAAATATATGAAACTCCCGTACGCAGAACCTTTTCGCATAAAAATGGTGGAAAAAATCCGACAATCTACCAAAGAAGAAAGAACAAAATGGATAAAAGATGCAGATTTTAATCTGTTTAATTTGTCGAGTTCAAAAGTTTTTATTGATTTGCTCACCGATTCCGGAACCGGAGCAATGTCTGATGAACAGTGGGCTGCTTTGATGAAAGGAGACGAAAGTTACGCCGGCTCGCGATCTTTTGAAGAACTTTTTGAAACTGTGAAAAAAATCACCGGTTTTCGGTATCTTTTGCCCACGCATCAGGGCAGAGCCGCAGAAAATGTTTTGTTTTCGGTTTTGGTGAAAGACGGAAACATCATTCCCGGAAATTCGCATTTCGATACCACAAAAGGACACATCGAATTTAGAAAAGCGCACGCCGCAGATTGCACTATTGATGAGGCTTTCGATACGGAAATCAATCATCCTTTCAAAGGAAATATAGATTTGCGAAAATTGGAAAAAATATATCAAAACCATCCGAAAGAGCAAATTCCGTTTTGTCTGATTACGATTACTTGCAACACTTCGGGCGGGCAGCCGGTTTCTTTGGAAAACATCAAAGCTGTGAAAGAACTTTCCGACAAATACGGGATTCCCATTATTTTTGACGGAGCGAGATTTGCCGAAAATGCCTATTTCATTAAACAAAGAGAAAGCGGGCAGGAACACCGAACGATTAAAGAAATTTGCCGAGAAATTTTTGCCTGTGGAATCGGGATGACGATGAGTTCCAAAAAAGACGGACTCGTGAACATCGGCGGATTTATCGCTTTGAACGACGAGCAAATTTTCCGAGTGGCTTCCAATTTTACGATTATTTATGAAGGTTTCATCACCTACGGCGGAATGTCCGGAAGAGATATGGCGGCGCTGGCGGTCGGTTTGGATGAAGCCACAGAATTTGAATATTTGGAAAGCCGAATTTCACAAGTAGAATATCTTGGAAATCAATTGATTAATTATAATATTCCGCTTCAAAAACCGATTGGCGGGCACGCGGTTTTCATAGATGCTTTGAAATTTTTACCGAATGTTCCGCGCGAAGATTTTCCCGCACAAACTTTGGGAATCGAACTTTACAAAGAAGCCGGAATTCGGGCTGTAGAAATCGGGACTTTGTTGGCAGACCGCGATCCGGAAACCCGCGAAAATCGCTATCCGAAACTCGAATTTTTAAGATTGGCAATCCCGAGAAGAACCTACACGAACAATCATATGGACTACATCGCAACCGCATTGAAAAACGTTTTCGATCGCCGAAACGAAATCACAAAAGGCTATTCCATCGTTTGGGAATCCGAAATTTTAAGACATTTCACGGTGAAATTGAAGGAGGTTTGAAAAATTGATTGTAACAAACACTGTAAATATTTTTAAACATAATTCCTGTTTCAATATGGGTTGTTGGACGTAGAATTAATAATTTTTCATACCTCGAAAACCTGTAACTCACAACTCAAATCACCGTTTAAGAAAACTTTGGCGCAAATTTTCATCCAATCTTTCAATCGCGTAGCGAAGCGATGTTCGCGGCATTTTTTTGCAGTAAATTTCCAGAAAATCCAAAAGTTCTTGTTCATTTTTTTTGCCCATTTCGCGCAACAGCCAGCCGTTTGCTTTGTGCATCAAATCGTGCGGATGTTGCAAATTTTTCAGTGCCAATTCTTTCGTGAGGTCAAAATTTTCTTTTCGTATAAAATACATCGTCGAAACGATTGCCATTCTTTTGCTCCACATATTTTCTTCTTCGGAAAGTTTTCTCAGTAAATCCGGATTTTCGGTTTCAAAAGCATGTCTTCCAAGAATTTTGTAGCAGGAAGCATCCACCAAATCCCAATGGTTGATGTGTTTTTTATTTTTGAGATAAAAATTTACAATCGTTTCTTTTTCTTTCAGATTTTCGGATTTTTCGTATTTCAAAACCAACATTAAAAGTGCTGTCAAGCGGTGTTCATGAAATTTTGAAGAAAGCAATTCGGCGAGCTCATTCAAAGAGATTTTGTTAAAAAATGCTTTGGCGATTTTTCTTTGATCGGGAACCGTAACGCCGATAAATTGGTCGCCTTCCGCATATTCACCTTTTCCGGCTTTGAAAAATTTCGGGAAAAATTCTTTCTTTTCGGGAATGGAAAGAAATTCAAGAGCGGATTTGATATCGTTATTGATTTTCAATTTTTTTTGTGTTAATGTATTGATATGAAATGTATTAATGAAAATTTAAAATTATTTCACTTTTTTAATTTAAACAAATTAATGCATCTCGGCGAGATTTCTTCATCAAAATTTTCCAAAGCGTAATTTCCCCAGATTTTTATGCGCTCAAAACCCGTTTGTTTTGCATATTCATCAATCTTTTCGGGAGTACAAAGTTTCACTTTTTCCACAAAATGAAAATCTTTTCCATCGTCTGAAAAATCAATTTCTTTGATGATGAAATGGTCTTCGATTTTTTTACGAATGTTAAAAACATAGTTTTCTTTTTGAACAACAGATGTTTCCTCAAGATTTTTCCGTACGAAATTCGGGTTCAGATAATCCAGAACAAAATAGGCGTTTTCTTTCAAAACATTGGCAACAGAGCGAAAAACTTTTAAATCGTCCTCCTCATTTTCAAAATACCCGAAACTCGTAAACAGATTGAAAACCGCATCGGCTTTTTCGTGCAAAATCGGGTTTCGCATATCGTGAACGCGGAATTTTAATGTGGAATTTTCAAATAATTTGTTGTGTTTTATGCTTTGTTCAGACAAATCTAACCCCAAAACATCAAACTGCATTTTATTCAAAAAAATCGAGTGTCGCCCTTTTCCGCATGCCAAATCTATAATTTTTGAGCGTTTTGGAAGTTGCAGAAAATCAATCAGTTTTGTGAGAAAATGTTCCGCTTCTTTATAATCCCGATTTTTGTAAAGAATGTGATAATACGGCGTATCAAACCAAGTTTCAAACCATTTCATAACGCAAAATTAGTTAAATTTGAGGTTATTATTTTAAGGAAGTTCTATTTGCAAAAGTTCTTCGGCAAATTCTCCCAAACTGATTACCGGAAAATTTTGGGAAAATAAAGCAATTTTGTTTTTTGGGGAATTTTTATTATTCAAAAAATCTTCAAAACTTATATCTTCATCTTGATTTCTTGCTAATGAATTCCAAGCAGAAAGTATTTTCGTGCTGCAGTGAAGTTCTAAAAAAATCCTTGGTAAAACCTGTTTTTCTTACTTTTAGTTCTTGCAATCTAAAAGCCGACAATTTCATTTCCAAAGTCTTTTGTATTTTTGCTCCCTTGTTTTGCATCTGAAAGTCTGACAGATATGTTTGAAAATATTTCCATAAAAGAAATCTTGACCTGTTCAATGGTACTTTTTGCGGTGATTGACATCGTAGGTGCTGTTCCGATTATTGTGGCGTTGAAGAAAAAATTCGGGAAAATAGAATCCGAAAAAGCATCTGCTGTTGCAGGTTTGCTGATGATTGTGTTTTTATTTGTCGGAAACAAAATTTTGAAATTTATGGGCGTGGATGTCAATTCTTTTGCGATTGCCGGTGCTTTCGTGATTTTTATCATTGCCGTTGAAATGATTCTCGGAATAGAAATCCATAAAAACACGGAATCCAAATCTGCATCCATCGTTCCGATTGCTTTTCCACTGATTGCCGGTGCCGGAACTTTGACGACAACACTTTCGCTGAAAGCACAATATCACGATATCAACATTATTTTCGGAATTATTTTGAACACAATTTTGATTTACATCGTTTTAAAATCTGCCAACTGGATTGAACAAAAATTGGGAGACGGAACCATCGGTATTTTGAAAAAAGTTTTCGGAATCATACTTTTGGCGATTTCCATTAAACTTTTCACCGCTAATTTTGCGGAATTATTTTCGAGTTATATTGATTTTTAATGTAATAATTCAGTAATGTAGCAGTGCCAATAACCTTTTAATATCGCTTTAAAATGAAAACCTTTTACAAAATTTTTCTCATTATTTTTATCCTGTTCACGGGTTTTAATCTCTATTTGTTCAAATGGAATTTGGGCATAATGCACGAAGAAAATTCAAAATTTCTCCTCTCGATTTCTGCCGGAATTATCGGGATTATTCTTGTTTTTGTGTTGGATGCTTGGAGCAAAATTGCGATGAAAAAAAAGTGAGATTTTTGAATTAATTTCAAATTTCAAACTTTATGAAATTTCAAAATATTTTTTTTTAAGGGATTATTTTTTTTCCAAAAAATTTAAACTTAACCAAAATTTAACAAAAACTTAATTTCATTATATTTATCGCCGTTTTCCTAATCCGTATTTTTGATGAAACATAAAAAATTGTCGCAACATTTTAATCCGAGAGATATCACATGGTTAGCGTTCAACGAAAGAGTGATGCAGGAAGCAACGGACAAAACCACTCCGCTTCCGATGAAAATCCGGTTTTTGGGAATTTTTTCCAATAATTTGGACGAGTTTTTTCGCGTTCGCGTAGCCGGTTTGATGCGCGCAATGAACTTTAAACAAAAAATTCTTTCCGATACTTTTTATCAGCCGCCTTCAAAAATTCTGCAAAAAATAAATGATACCGTCATTAAACATCAGCAGGATTTCGACAAAGCGTGGGGAAAAATCCGCAGGGAAATGGCTCAACAAAACGTTTTCATAAAAACTGCCGAAAACATTACCACTAAACAAAAAGAATTTGTAAAACAATATTTCGATGAAACCGTAGAATCAAACGTGATTCCGATTTTGCTTCAGGAAAACCGACCAATGCCGTATCTTCGGGACAAAAGCCTTTATCTCGGCGTTGCAATGCGGCGAAAAGATTGGAAATACAGAAGCAATTTTGCCGTCATCGAAATTCCGTCTCGTTTTGTCGGGCGTTTCGTGACGCTGCCTTCGGAAAAAAACGAAAAACATTTGATGCTTTTGGAAGACATCATCATTGCTATGCTTCCGGAAATTTTTTCTTATTTTGAATATGATGATTTTCAAGCACATACATTCAAAGTAACCAAAGATGCGGAGTTTGATTTGGACAGCGACATCGGAACCAACCTCGCCGAAAAAATTGAAAAAGGCGTGAAAAGTCGGCGAAAAGGCAAACCTACGCGTTTTGTTTTCGACAAGGAAATGGACAAATCTCTCTTGGAATTTTTGATTCGCAAACTGAACCTCACCAAGAAAGACAGCATCATTCCGGGTGGAAAAATCCACAATTTTAGAGATTTTATGGACTTTCCCGATGTTTTTAATTATAAAAAACCTATCGAAAGAACCTCTTTTGATTATCCCGAATTTGCAAACAATCGGCGAATTACGGATGTGATTTTAAAGAAAGACGTTTTGCTCACTTTTCCGTATCACAACTATCGTCCGGTGATTGATTTGCTCCGCGAAAGTGCGATGGATCCGGATGTGAAATCCATTCAAATCACGATTTACCGTTTGGCTGACGATTCTAAAATCGCCAATGCGCTCATCAACGCCGCCAGAAACGGAAAACAAGTTACGGCAATGGTGGAACTTCAAGCGCGGTTCGATGAAGAAGCCAATTTGAGATGGAAAGAACGTTTGGAAGAAGAAGGAATCGAGGTTTTGGTAGGCATTCCGAATAAAAAAGTGCACGCCAAACTTTGCATCATTAAAAAAAGATTAAACGGAAAAACGCTTCAATACGGATTTGTGAGCACCGGAAATTTCAACGAAAAAACGGCAAAAGTTTACAGCGATCATCTCTTGTTTACCGCCGATAGAACGATAATGGCAGACATCAACAAAGTTTTCAACGCACTCAGAATACCGAAAGAAAATCCCGCTCACATTTTGAAAAACTGTAAAAATTTGATGATTTGTCCGCAATTTATGCGTGAAAAAATTATGCATTACATTGACAAAGAAATCGAGGAAGCAAAAGCCGGAAGAAAAGCGGAAATGATTATCAAAATCAATGCTTTAAGCGACCACAGTTTGACGAAAAAACTCTACGAAGCCGCAACAGCAGGTGTTTCCATAAAAATGATTGTGCGTGGAATTTATTGTGCCGTAAATCAGAAACATTTTAAAAAAGAAATTGAAGCGATTTCCATTGTGGACGAATATTTGGAACACGCCAGAATTATGTATTTCTACCATAAAGGCAGCGAAGATATCTACATTTCCTCCGCCGATTGGATGACGCGAAATTTGGATCACCGAATTGAAGCCGCCGTGAAAATCAACGATAAAAATCTGAAAACAGAACTGAAAAACATTTTGGAAATTCAACTCAGCGACAATGTGAAAGCGCGGATTTTAGATAAAAAAATGAGCAACCAATATGTTCAAAACAAAGAAAAAGAAATCCGTTCGCAAGTAGAAATTTATCGGTTTTTGAAAGCGGAAAGATAAGATTTTGAATAATCAGTAAATTAAATTGTTACCCCAAAAAAATGATTCTCGCAGCAATAGACATCGGAAGTAACGCAGCGCGCCTACTAATCAACGAAGTGAAAAAAACTTCGGCGAAAAAACCGGAATTTATCAAACTTAATCTTTTGCGGATTCCGCTACGTCTGGGAATGGACGTATTTTCCAATCAAAAAATCGGAAACGAAAGAAAAAAAATGATACTTAACTGTATGAAAATTTTCTCCGATTTGATGAAAATCTACAAAGTAGAACACTACAGAGCCTGCGCTACAAGTGCGATGCGCGAAGCAAAAAACGGAAAAAGCATCGTGAAAGAAATCCGAAAAACTTTGGGAATCCACATCGAAATTATTTCCGGAGACGAAGAAGCCGCTTTGGTTTATGAAAGCCAAGCAGCCGAAGATCTCGACAAAAATTTCGCGTATCTCTATATTGATGTCGGCGGCGGCTCTACGGAACTCACATTCTACGAAAACGAAAAAATGAAATACAAACAATCTTTCAATATCGGCGCGATTCGCTTGCTGAAAAACCTCGTGAAAAACGAGCAATGGAAAGAAATGAAAAACGAAATCAAAAAAAATATCGTCAGCAAAAAACCCGTGATTGCCATTGGTTCGGGCGGAAATATCAACAAACTTTTTTCGCTCAGCAAAACCAAAGACGGCAAACCGATGAGCACTTCATACCTGAAAAAATTTCTGAAAGAAACCGCTTCGCTTTCTGTGGACGAAAGAATGGAAAAATACGATATTCGCGAAGATCGCGCCGATGTCTTGGTTCCGGCACTCGAAATCTACGCCAAAATTTTGTTGTGGTCGAAAATCCGTAAAATTTACGTTCCGAAAATATCCGTTGCAGACGGATTAATTCATAATATTTACAACCAACTGCTAAAACGTTAGAAAATTAGTCCGCCTTTTGAACGAGATGAAAACGCCCAATCCCGCACCATAAACCTCCAACCTAATTAAAAATCCCTATCTTTGCAAATCTAAAAAAAGTCAAAAAGTGAAAGTTTCAAAAGAAGTAAAAGCGGGTCTGATTGCGGTTTTTGCGATTGCCGGATTTGTGTATCTTTTTCAATATATGAAAGGTAAAAGTTTTTTTACAACCAACAACACTTATTATACAAAATGCGACAATGTTTCCGGTTTGGCACCTTCTTCGGTAGTTTCTATCAACGGTTTGAAAGTGGGACACGTGGATAAAATTGTTCCTTACAAATCAAAAAACGGAAAACTTTATTTTGTGGTAAAAATGGTTATTGACGATAAATTTGAAATCTCAAAAAATTCCGTATTTGAGTTTTTTCAGCCGAGTATGATCACGCCCGATAAAGAAGTAAATATCAATTTTGTTTATGATGGAAGCATCGCCAAAGACGGCGACACGCTGAAAAGCGTTTTAAATTCGGGAATTATGGGAAGCGTTTCCTCCGAAGATGTGGAGCAAACCAAACTGCAACTGCAATCGGTTTTGAAACGCGTGGATTCGCTGACGAACAATGCCAACAAGATTTTTGACGAACAAAATCGCGCCGAAATCAAAGCACTTTTGCAAAATTTAAACCGAACCATCGCCTCGTTTGAAAATACTTCAAGACAAACTAATGCGTTGATTTCCAATACCGATCCCAAACTTCAACAGGTTTTGGATAATGCTAATTTGGCGACCGCCAGCGCAAAAAATACGCTCGATAAATTCGGAACCGTAGCCGAAAATATGGACGTTCAAAAACTCAACAACGCGGTAGATAAATTGAGTTCAACCGCCGATAAACTCAACACGCTGATTGCCGGAATACAAAACGGCGAAGGCAATCTCGGAAAATTCGCGAAAGACGAAGAACTCTACAAAAACCTCACCGAAACTGCCGCAAGTATGAATGCGCTGCTTGTGGATTTCAAAGCCCATCCGAAACGCTATGTTCATTTTTCGGTGTTCGGGAAGAAAGATAAATAAACTAAAACAATTTATTACTTTTGCGATATGAATACGGTCGAAATCAATAAGGACAAAATTATCAAATCTGTGGTTAAAATGCTTTCAGACAAGGAAGTTGTACGCTCTTATATGAAAGGGAAAACTTCGAAAACCACGCTTTTTAAAAAAGGTATTAAACTTGCAAAACCATTATAATTACGTCTTTGACAATATTACCAACACATACAATTTTACAACTAAAAACAATATTTTGTATCGTGTTGCTTTTGTGGTAGATGAAACATTCAGTGCTATTTCAGCAGAAGAAATATCCAATGTTTTTCAGTTGGTAATCGACAAAGCGAGTGATGAGCTTGAACCTTACGACATAAAAGTTTCAAAAACAGTTGAAAATATTGTAGAACGCTTTTTTCACAATGTTCAGAACTCAATGATTTATATTTGTTCAGATGAAAACGATAAAGCAAAAATTCGTTTTAAAGTTTTTGACAGGTGGTATAAAAAATCCGAATACAAAGTATTTATCGTAAAAATTGACAATATTATTCAATATAAAATTTCAGAAACTGAAACACAAAAAATGTACACTTCATTTATGTTTCATCGAGATAATCCGATTCGTGAAAAATTAACTGAAATATACAACCAAATAGAAAAAGTGTTAAACGAAGAAAAATAAAAAGAAATGATACACACGGTTCATATAGACGATACAACCACAACCGGTAAAAAATTGTTGGAAAAATTGAGAGAATACAAAGATGGTGTTCGGTTTGAAGAATCAACAGACAACAATATTCCCGATGGATATATTACCGTTGAAGAATTTCGCACGGAAACTAAAAAACTTTTGACGGAGACGCTTATATAAAACGCATTAAACTTTAAAACTAAAAATAAAAACCATGAGCAACATCATAAAATTCAATCAAGTAGAAGATAAAATTCTGAACATTCGCAACCAAAGTGTGATTCTCGACAGCGATGTCGCGGAATTGTACGGCGTGGAAACAAGGGATATCAATAAATCCGTAAAAAACAATCCTGATAAATTTCCGGAAGGATACGTTTTTGAAATTGATAATCAGGAACTTGCAAATTTGCGGTGGAAAATTTCCACTACAAATTTAGCAAAAACAAGGGTTAATCCTAAAGCCTTCACAGAAAGAGGTTTGTATATGCTTGCCACGATTCTTAAAAGTAAAAAAGCCACGCAAACCACGCTTGAAATTATTGACACTTTTGCGAAAATACGCGAACTTTCGCGCACGGTTGCCGAACTCTCCGAATCGCCGGAGGAATTTAAACAAAAAACGCTGATGCAAAAAGGCGGCGAAATTATTTCAGATATTTTAGGCGAAGATTTAAAAACCACAGACACGGAAACCAGCATCGAACTGAATTTTTCCGTATTAAAATTTAAACATACGATTAAAAGAAAATAAAAATGTATTTACTTCACGGGAATTTAACGGCAAAAGCAGGACACAGAGACGAACTCGCCGATATTTTGATAGACGCATCAAAACTTGTTTCAGCGGTGAAAGGTTGCAAACTTTATGCGATAAGCAAAGATGCCGGCGACCAAAACTCAATTTATGTTACGGAAATTTGGGAAAGCAAAGCAGATCACGACAATTCCTTGAACGCAGAAGGCGTGAAAACATTGATTATGAAAGCCGTTCCCATTCTCGACGGACCACCGCAAAAAGGTCAGGAACTCGAAATACTCGGCGGAGCGGGAATTTGAATTTTGTGAAAAAAGTAATTTTTAAAATTTCCGCAGTTTTATACACTACCTAATTTTGTATTTTTGTGCAATAGCAGCGATGTGTATTTTAAGTGAATGAAAGATAGAGTAAACATATTATTAAACTTGGCAGTATTTTTCACTTTGTTTTCGTGTACAAATACAAATGCTCAAAAAACAAATCACAATCTTGAAAATTTTAAGGAAAACACAATAGATTTTAAATTAGATACAAATTCAAATGACGTTTTAAAAGAGTGGTTTGCGTATTATCAATCACAGGAAGATAAATTTTCATTAGATAATTTTATTTTTAATGAGGAAAACACAATAAATGAAATTCGAGGGAATATATGTGGAATATTTGATGATTGTTTTGACAATAGATTTGTTGATTTTTTAGTTTATAGTCCCGACAAGAAGCGATACATTGACTTTGACAGCTATAGTATAATATTAGATGAAAATAATGTTGCGGACTTTGAGATTGACCAAGAAATTAATGTGGTAGATATAGAAAAGAAAACCATTACAAGAATTGTTTTTTATGGATCATCACAATGGGTTGAAGATGCTTTTTGGGAAAATGATTCGACAATAATACTTTTAGAAAATTCTCCGGAACAAATACTTTCTATAGAAATATATGACCTAAACACGAAAAGAATGAAAAAATATAAATATAAAAAATCATTAGATTTTACATCAGATTATTCTATACAAAGACTTAATAAAAAAGGAATAAAAGTAGAATCGTAAACGCTTTACCTTTTAAAGATAATATAATTTTTTTAACATAAATCAAGATAAACCCTAAAAATTTTCGGTGATGAACTATATAGACAACATTATTTTCGCTTTATGTTTGATAATCGGAATCGGACTTTTCGCTAAAAGTTTAAAGGAAATTTACCGAAACATCAAACTCGGAAAACCAATCGAAAGAACCGACCGAAAATCCGAACGCTGGAAAGTGATGGCAAAAGTGGCTCTCGGACAAAGCAAAATGGGAAAACGCCCTGTTGCCGCCGTTTTGCACCTTTTTGTTTACGTCGGTTTCGTGATTATCAACATTGAAATCATCGAAATATTTGTGGATGGAATTTTTGGAACACACCGTTTTCTTTCCACGATTTTGGGCGATAAAGTTTACGGAATTTTCACTGCAACTTTGGAAATTTTGGCGATTTTAGTGGTATTTGCGGTAATCGTTTTCTTTATCCGAAGAAATATCGTTCACATCAAAAGGCTGAATATGAAAGAACTTTTCGGCTGGCCCAGACGAGATGCGAATTGGATTTTGCTCATCGAATTTGCTTTGATGATGGCTTTCTTTAAAATGAACTCCGCCGATTACATCTTGCAATTAAGACAAAATTCACACGAAATAATAGGAAATTTTCCGATTAGCAAAATGCTTTTCGTTCCGATTTTTAATGCGTTTGATTTTAGTAATAATTTTCTAATTTTTACAGAAAGAGCCGCTTGGTGGTTTCACATTTTGGGAGTTTTATTTTTTATGAATTACCTTTATTATTCAAAACATTTGCACATTTTGCTCGCCTTTCCAAACACTTGGTATTCCGACCTCGACCCGAAAGGAAAGTTCAATAATTTGGATTCCGTAACGCGAGAAATTCAACTGATGATGAACCCAAACGCCGATCCCTACGCTGCACAACCGGAAAATGCAACCATTGAAAAATTCGGAGCCGCCGATATTTTTGATTTGAATCGGGTTCAACTTTTGAACGCCTATTCTTGCACGGAATGTGGACGCTGCACGGAAAATTGCCCCGCAAACATTACCGGAAAAAAACTTTCGCCGCGAAAAATTATGATGTCTGTGAGGGACAGAATCGAAGAAGTAGGGAAAAATATTACTAAAAATAAAACCTTTGCAGACGACGGCAAAAAACTTCTGGGCGACTACATCACGAAAGAAGAACTTTTTGCGTGCACCACTTGCAATGCTTGTGTAGAAGCCTGTCCGGTGCTCATCAGTCCGCTTTCTATCATTTTGGAAATGCGCAGATTTTTGGTGATGGAAGAATCCTCCGCGCCGCAAGAATGGAATATGATGATGACGAACATCGAAAACAACGCCGCGCCTTGGCAATACAATCAAGCAGACCGATTGAATTGGGCGAAGGAAAGTTAGAGAATTCGTGAATATGCAATGAGATAATTTAAGAATCTGTTTAAATTTGAACATTTCGTGTGACAAAACCATAATTCACAAAACACCTACAAGAAAAAATGACAAGATTGAAAAATCATTGTTCTGATGAGGGATAAGCGGAACCTTAGTCCGCTTTTTTATTTTTTTTCTATCGGCTTTAGCCAAAATTTTAACAGACTCTAAAAGATAATTTTACTGGTTAATCGAAAACCAAAATATCCCAGGCTAAACGCATTAAAAAATGTTAATTCGCCGTCTTTTTTTAACGCAAAGATTTCTATTTTATCCGGGTTTTCGAAAACGCAAAGGCATTTTATTTAGCAAAGGCTCGCGTTCTTTTAATACGTTTTTCCGGTTGCAGAGTGAAACGACTTTCGTTTTAGAACCTGTTTGAATTAATAAAAGCAGCAGAAAGGTTACTATCTTTGTTGAATACGACTAAAACAATATTGTTCAGATCTTTCTGCCAAAGATTGGCTTCTTGCTTTTTGTTTCTAATCAAGTCGGATATCCTGCCTGATTCTCAATCCATTATTTAGCTTTAAAGGACAATCCTTTAATCCTCGCGTGAATTTGAGGGGTTGCTTGCGTGAATATGAGGGGGATCAAAATCTTGATATTGGTTGTAGATGGCTCTAATTTTGCAGTGATTTTTCGAAATCATTAATATTTCACAACATGAAGAAAAATTTTTACTTGCCGCTCATTGCGCTTACGATAGGCGTTGCGGCGTATGCACAAACGACACCGAGTGGTGTGGGAATTAACACCAATGCTCCGAAAGCAACATTGGATGTAAAAGGAAAAACACCGATTACTTTCCCTGAAGGTATTATTGCTCCAATATTTGACAGAGGTACTCTGAACGATGCAGAAAAGTTCTACACTCCGGCACAGAAAGCTGCTATTGTATATGTAGATAATGTTTCTACAGGAGAATCAACCGGACAAGCGGAAAATATTGACGCCAAAGGTTACTACTATTTTGACGGAGACAAGTGGATGAAAATGAGCGGCGGCGGTTCTGGATCCGGAGATTCTCCTGAACCTTGGCAAGTAATTGGCGACACCACGAAAGCCGATTCCAATACGCAGAACATTTACCAAACTGCAAAAGTGGGTATAGGCGCGGGTTATAATGATTCCAAGTATAAGGATGCTGCGGAGATTGATAAGATGTCTCAGTTTGAAGTAAACGGTGCCGCTACCAATAAAGAATCATTCAGTGCTACTTTGACAGATCCCAATACTATTGACTTCACGAAGAGTAATCTCGCTCGTACTTCTGCAAGTGCAGGGAGTTTTACAATTAAAGGTTTAAAAGACGGCGGTACTTATACGCTTGCTTTAGAAGGCACAGCGCAAGGAACATCTTTATTTACGCCGTCCGAACCAAGTATTGCCATTCACTATGTGAACAATGGAAATACCACTTCGGGCAAACTCACGCTTTATACTTTCATCGTGATAGGAAGCAACGCATATGTGTGGATGACGACCGGATTTTAGCCATAATATTTAGTTATCACAAAAAATACAATGTAATGAAAAAAATAATTATCACAACAATTATTGCGCTGTTGTTTATACCGCAATCCGCCAAAACACAAGTAGTAGGCACACCATATTTGATGCCATATACACAATCTGATCCCAACTTATGTACCGCTCCATTTACCAAAGGAACTGATTTCTGGCTGAGTTTTGGAAAAAATGAAGGAGAAGAGGACACCAACAACGTTTTCTTAGCACTAAAAATAGCCGCCGGCTCTATTGCTGCAAATGTTACACTTACGTTTACTGCAGATACGCTAAACAAGACTGTTACCTATTCCATCGCTGCCAACTCGATGATTACCATTGATTTAAGCAAAGTTACAATCGGAACATCCACTATTGATAAACGATCTTCTGTTTATATAGATGCTTATGCAGAAACAAGCGGAAAGAGTAATAAAACATTGCGTATTACCTCTACACAACTCGTATCGGTATATGCGTTCAATACATCTGTGGCAACTACAGATGCTACTATAATATTGCCTGTAACTGCATGGGGAACAGAGTATTATAGACTTTCTTACCTTCCTGACCTTTTCAATCCTGATTATGATTTCGAAATGATTATTGCAAAGGAAGATGATACTACCATCACTTTTCCGGATAGTTCCACCGCAACGCTTAATACCGGACAGGTATATTATCGTCTTTGGAAAAATGATATGACGGGCAGGCACGTTACTTCCAATAAACCAACGGCATATTTTACCCATTCTACTCTTTCGAGAATTTTTGTAGATAGAAATTATGGAGATATCCTGTTTGAACAAATGGTACCGGTGAATCAATGGGGAAAAGAATTTTTAGTGCCTAATGCTCCACAAAACAGCAATACGGAGAACAATCATATTAGGATACTTGCAGCGGAAGATGGAACTACAGTTTCTTATTCCGGGGCAACATTGATAACGGGAATCGGTTCAGCAGCGAGTTTCTCTGCTTCCGGAAACACACTCAATAAAGGACAATGGGTAGAATTGAGAATCAACTCAATATCGGGAGTAGGATCGGGATCGTGTTTTATAAATGCCGGAAAACCTATTGGCGTCGCCGCATATATGACAGGACAAGGAGTACAGATACCCGGTTACGGCGGAGACCCATCTATTGCTTGGATACCACCTCTGAATCAGGCATCTCCGAATGTAACCATTTCACCGTTTATGTTTCCTCAAAATGCAACCCCGAGTACGCCTCCTACCAATCTTGATGAACCCTCCGCTCAACATTATATGATAATCATCACTAAAACAACAACAAGAACCTCAACAACAGTAAACGGCACAGCAATAAACTCAGGATGGACAGACGTATCAGGCTATTCATACTATCGCCAAATATTTAACAATATTGCCGATCTGAATGCTGTTTTCAATGTAGCTAATCCTTCCGGTGTTATCGTATTATGCGGTGGAATATCAGACAGAGAGTCATATTATTACAATGCAGGATCGGGAGCGTGTATTATTAATTAGCGCGAATCATGTTCAAGAGATGTTGCGGATTTTATTGATAAATAAAAAAACCGATAGGAATTTTTTACCTACCGGTTTTTTTAGTGTATTTCTTCAAAGTTCCGTAATGATGTAATTCTTATAATTATTTTTATTAAAAATAAAGAGGCTTGGATTCAAAGTTTGGTTTTCTTTGTATTCGGTAACGCTGATTATGGAAATGCTGTTGTCGGCAGCATATTGTTCTATTTTCACAATTTGGTTTTTAGCTGAGTTTACATAAATATAAACCTGTTTGACGCCGTTGTTTTTTGCGGGGATTAATTTCATTAAATCCACACTTGTGCCATTCACATTTTTTTTCCCGACATAAGTGGTGTTATAATCTTTTTTGTAGGAATTAAGATAATTAATCGGCGAAAATATCATTTCGGAATTCTCTGCCTTCGCAATCGTAATTTCTTGGTCTTCCGCGCTGATGTTGTAAACTTTGCTTCCGTCTGAAATCTGTTCGATACCCATAATTTTCAAATTGTATTTGGATGCTGCCGCATAAAAAGTTCCGGTTTGCGTTTGCTGCACTTTTCCGTTTTCGCCTGTCCCTAACGAAAATTTGAAATAAATGTTTTTTTTGGATTTATAATTACTTGCCGCCGCATCCAAGATTTTAGCAGATTTTGCATCGGCTTTTTGGGCATCGGCGAAAATAAAACTTCCCGCGAAAATACCACTCAATATTGTTTTATAAAATAAAGACTTCATTTTTTTAGACTTTAGATTTTATAGATAAGCAAAAACCGATATTGTTAAATTGACATGAAATTAGTAAACGTTTAAAGCAATGTAAAGCGAAAAATCTCCTTTTAATGGTTTTTTCAAAGAAGAGCAACCCGATAAAAAAGTACAATGCAGTCTAACAATCTATTAATTTGCTTGTGTTTGGATTCGTTGTATTATCTTTGTTGAAATTTTAAATGCCGTGAAATAAGTATTTTACAGCAATCTGAAGAAAGATTGGAAAATATTAAAAGTCCACGAAAGGTTGAACTTTGAACTTTGAATTTTTGAACTTTGAATTAAAAAAAATATTAATCATCACTTATTACTGGCCTCCCGCCGGCGGTCCGGGCGTTCAGCGTTGGTTGAAATTCGCAAAATATCTTCCCGATTTCGGATGGAAACCTGTGATTTTTACCCCAGAAAATCCGAGTTATCCGTTGATAGACAAAAGTTTGGAACAAGAAATTCCGGAAAATATTGAAATCGTGAAAACTAAAATTTGGGAGCCTTATCGTTTTGCGGAAAAATTGAGCAAAAGCAACAAAAAATTCAAAGCGGGACAGTTTGATGTAGGCAAAAACCGAAGTTGGAAATCGAAATTTTCTGTTTGGATTCGCGGAAATTTTTTCATTCCCGATGCCAGAATTTTTTGGGTGAAACCGAGTGTGAAATTTCTGACAAAATATTTAAAAGAAAACGAGATTGAAACGGTGGTAACTTCGGGTCCGCCGCATTCTTTGCATTTAATCGGTTTGAATTTAAAGCAACAAAATCCGAACTTGAAATGGATTGCAGATTTTCGCGATCCGTGGACGGAAATCTCGTATTATAAACATTTGAAACTCAGCAAAAATTCCGATAAAAAACATAGAAAATTAGAAAAATCCGTGTTTGAAAATGCCGACATCACGCTGGCGACAAGTTTCACCGATGCCGAAAATTTCAGAAAAGCCGGCGCAAATTCGGTTTGCATTACAAACGGATTTGACGTTCGAGTTCCGAGTTCCGAGGCTTCGACTTCGCTCAGCCTGACAACGAGACGAGTTTCGGGTTCCGAGAAATTTACATTGAGTTATGTCGGCGTTTTGGAACAACTGCGAAATCCTGAAATTTTGTGGGAAGTTTTAAATGAAATCATTAATGAAAATAAAGATTTTAAAGAAAATTTTGAATTAAAATTCGCGGGTAAAATTGACGATAAAATTCTGCAACATCTCGAAAATTCCGGCTTGAAAAATCACCTTAAAAATTTGGGTTATCTTTCTCATAACGAGGCTTTTAAAGAAATGCAAAACTCTGATTTACTGCTGATTACCAATTTTCCGAACGCGGAATCCAAAGGCATTATTCCGGGAAAACTTTTTGAATATCTCGCCACGGGAAATCAAATTTTATCTTTCGGAGCAAAAGATGCCGATGTTTCAAAAATTTTGGAAAAAACCGCCGCCGGAAAACATTTTACCTACACCGAAAAAACCGAACTGAAAAACCAAATTCTCGAATTTTTTAACGATTGGAAAAGTGGAAATCTGAAATCCAATCCCAAAAACATCGAAGAGTTTTCGAGAAAAAATCTCACGAAAAAATTAGCGGAAACGCTTTGTGATGTGGCAATGTAAGATAGTTTGCACTTTTACATAAACTTGTTTATTTGTAAAAAAGGAATATCTTTGTTTTTCCGGTTTTAAATGTATAGTTATGCCGACAATTTCAGCGTTTTTTGGTCTTATTATTCAAATGTATTTTGATGAGCATAATCCTCCGCATATACATGTGCGTTATCAAGGTAACAAAGCCGTTTTTCACATAAAAAGCGGAGATATGACAGAGGGTAATTTATCCAACAGAAATGTGCGTTTGGTGCAAGCGTGGATTGAGTTGCATCGTGATGAACTTATGGCAAATTGGGAACTTTGCCAAAATGATGAACATCCATATAAAATAGAACCTTTAAAATAATAAAATATGTATATCGGAATAACATCGGTAGTGCCACAGGATAATTACATTTTGCTTTTGACATTTGAGAACGGAGAGCAAAGATGTTTGGATATGAAGCCGTATTTACATCGAGGTGTTTTCAAAGAATTGGTCAATAAAGCCATGTTCAATACTGTGCGTGTATCTTATGATACGGTTGCGTGGAAAAATGAAATTGATTTGGCACCTGAAATTTTGTATGAAAAAAGCGTTCCTGTCAATTCTGCTAAACAACATTGACCTGATTGTAAAATAACTTTTACCGAAACTTGTAATTAAATCCACCCTTGTTCCCGCATCCAATCATCGTTATAAATTTTTCCGACGTAGCGCGAACCGTGGTCGTGAAGCAAAACCACAATGACATCCTCTTTTGTAAATTGGTTTTTCATCTGAAAAAGTGCAGAAATTGCACTTCCTGCTGAATATCCGCAAAAAATTCCTTCTTCTTTCGCCAATTTTCGGGCGAAAACAGCACCATCTTTGTCCGTTACTTTTTCGAAATGATCAATGACGGACATATCATAATTTTCCGGAACAATATCTTCGCCGATGCCTTCCGTAATGTAGGTGCAGGCGTGTTCGAGATGGATTTCTCCGGTTTCGTGAAATTCTTTCAGAATGGAACCGTAAGTATCTACGCCGATGATTTTGATGTCGGGATTTTTTTCCTTAAAAAATTTTCCGCAACCGGTAATAGTTCCGCCGGTTCCTGCGCCGACCACAAAATGCGTGAGTTTGCCTTCCGTTTGCACCCAAATTTCCGGTGCCGTTTGTTCGTAATGCGCTTGCCGATTGGACAAATTGTCATATTGATTCACATACCAACCGTTTTCCGTTTCTTGCGCCAATCTTTTTGAAACCGAATAATAAGAACGCGGATCGGTGGGTTTTACGTCCGTCGGGCAAACGATGACTTCGGCACCGACAGCACGAAGAATGTCGCATTTTTCTTTCGATTGTTTGGAATTGGTTACGAAAATACATTTGTAGCCTTTCACAATCGCAGCCAAAGCCAATCCCATTCCTGTGTTTCCGGAAGTTCCTTCGATGATGGTTCCTCCCGGTTTCAGAAGTCCGGATTTTTCGGCATCTTCAATCATTTTCAGTGCCATTCTGTCTTTCACGGAATTTCCCGGATTGAAGGTTTCCAATTTTGCTAAAACCAAAGCGGGAAAATCTTCGCCCAAGACTTTGTTTAATTTTACAAGCGGCGTATTTCCGATGGTTTCGAGGATATTTCGGGCGTATTGCATTTTAAAAAATTAAGAACCGTAAAGATAATTTATTTTTAGATTTTTATAAAAAAAAGAAAAAGACATAAGATTTAAGGTTTTCAATTAAAATTTGCAATAAAATCTTTATAGTTTGTCCATAACCCCAGGTCAAACACATTAAAAAATGTAATTACGAAAATTTAAAATATATTAGATTACAGAAATATCTTGTCCTTGCGTCTTTACGTGGATTTTTTCACACCAAGCCGCAAGGATGCGAAGCCGCAATGTTTTTCTTTATATTTCTCTCATAAACTAAAATCGGTCTGTCTATGTTTAAAATCTATGTGGTTACTTTTCAATAGAAATATCCACAACATGACATCATTTTCATAAAATTTTAATGCAAAGAATTTTTAAAAAGGTTTGAAAATATTTTAAACGCAAAGTCGTTCCACTCTGCAACCGGAAAAACGTATTAAAAGAACGCGAGCCTTTGCTAAATAAAATGCCTTTGAATTTTCGAAAAACCCGGATAAAAATAGAAATCTTTGCGTTAAAAAAAGACGATGAATTAACATTTTTTAATGCGTTTAGACTGCTTCAAATCTAAACCTCATTTTGAAATCAATTTTTATTTAATATTTTTGCAACATAAAATTAAAACCGAAATGGGACTTCATTTAAAACCGATTGACGTTGTAGAAGACATCACACAAGAAGAATTTGAAGAAAAATATTTGAAACCGAGAATCCCCGTCGTTATTAAAAATATGGCGAGAAAATGGCCTGCCTATCGAAAATGGACGATGGATTATATGAAAGAAGTGGTAGGCGATGTGGAAGTTCCTTTGTACAATTCCGCAAAAGCAGATCCCGCCGCGCCGATAAACGCCGCCGCCGCAAAAATGAAATTCGGAGATTATATTGACCTCATAAAAAGCGAACCTACGGATTTGCGAATTTTCCTTTTTGATCCCATAAAATACGCGCCTCAACTTTTAGACGATTACATTTTTCCGAAAGATTTGATGGGCGGTTTCCTCGACAAATATCCAAATATGTTTTTCGGCGGACAAGGCTCCGTTACGTTTCTGCATTTCGATATTGATATGGCACACATTTTCCACACGCATTTCAACGGCAGAAAACATATTTTGCTTTTCGATTACAAATGGAAAGATCGCCTCTACAAAATGCCTTACGCCACATATTCTTTAGAAGATTATGATATTTCCAATCCCGATTTTGAAAAATTTCCCGCGTTAGACGGAATCGACGGAATTGAATGTTTCCTCGAACACGGCGATACTTTGTTTATGCCGACCGGCTGGTGGCATTGGATGAAATATTTGGACGGAAGTTTTTCTATTTCGCTTCGTGCTTGGGACAAATCTTGGGCGGTGAAAGCACATTCTTTGTGGAATCTCACGGTGCAAAGAAAATTCGACAATTTTATGAAAGCCCGTTACAAAAAGAAATATATGGACTGGAAAGAACAGAAAGCCATAAAAATTGCAAATCGAGCATTAGCAAAAGGATTGCCGAAAAAGCAGAATAATTATGAATATTGAAGATTTGAGAAACTTTTGTTTGTCGCTGAAAAGTGCAGAAGAAAAAATGCCTTTTGACGATAGAACGCTTGTGTTTTCCGTGAAAGGAAAAATGTTTTGCGCCACGGATATTACCGATTTTGAACTCGTGAA
>JAITMJ010000125.1 GCA_031277475.1 Flavobacteriaceae bacterium | reverse complement strand
ACAAAAGTTACAAATGCCGGAACTCCGTAGAAAATCCACCAAGAAATTCCCTTTCCAAATGCTATTTTGGCAAAAATCATTCCGCCGATTACAGCAATCGCAGACAATAAAATGATTTTTAACATCGGTTTTTCCGGTCGTTTTCGTATCGAGAGCGACAACACAAAAACAAAAACCACTAATGCAACAAGCATATTGATTAAAAATTTAACAATCTCGTTCATAAAATTTCTTATTTTTTATTTGTGCCGCTCTACGAGCGGATTTTGATGGTGTTTTATCCTTTTCCCACAGGCTTCCGCCTGCGGTTATTCACATTAAGTTCTACGAACTTTGCTCTTATTTATCTCAAATTTTAAATAATTTATCCGCGACAAACTTCATATTCGGCGTTCCAATAAATCAGTAGCATTAGCATCAAAGATACAGCCACACACAAATATGAAAAAATAGAAATTATTTTTGACGAATGTGTTTTTATTTGAAATCGAATGGTCAGCCATATTAAAATTATCGAATAAATTGTGTTCATTACGAATAATGGATTGTGTCCGCCTCCCTCGCTCTGTCCAAAATGAAACTTTACCAGTCTTGCTACGAACGGAAATTTAATAGCGCCATAAACATTATGCATAAAAAATATCAATAGAAAAAACAATAAATACGGATAAAATTTCTTGTGTTGCTCAAACTTCGCAAATGTTTCCACATAGATATAATAGATTGTCAAACCAATACAAATCAACACACCACAGATGTAAATTTCCTCAAAATAAGGAAGTTCTATGCTGTTACAATATCCCAAATATCCATAATGCGTACTTCCAATATAAAATAATTGTTGTACAAAAAAAATTCCGCTTAAAAAGGAAAGCAAAATCAGTAATAAAATTCCGATTGTTTGTTTCATAAGATTTTTTATTTTTGTTTTGTTTTAGGGACTTCAGCGACTGATGCGACTTTTGCTTTCCTCAAACTTTGTCAAAGATTTTTAACTTTGACAAAGTGTTTCCCGCACTCGTCTTTTTTCTTTTGTCTTTACTCTAAAAGTCTATTAAGCAATATCATTGATTTCGTCTATGCTTTGTTTTTTTCCGATGCCTTCCTCGTCGTAAATTTGTATTCTGGAACTCACATTTAAAATAATTCCGAGTTGAATGTAGGTTACCAGCATTGATGTTCCGCCGTAACTGATGAGCGGCAGCGGTTGCCCCGTAACCGGAATCAGATTGACGGCGACTGCAATATTTACGGAAAGTTGCACGAAAATCATAATTCCAAGCGCGAGAACCAACAGCGATCCGAAAAATGCGGGCATTTTGCTGGCTATCATTACAATTCGGATGATCATTATCAGATACATTGATATTAAAAATAATGCGCCGATAAATCCGTATTCCTCGACGATGATGGCGAAAATAAAATCCGATGTGGATTGCGGAAGCATTTGTTTTAATGCACTTTTTCCGGGACCGATTCCTGTGATTCCGCCGTGAACAATCGCTGCTTTCGCTTGATTGACTTGATAATTTTTTGCTTTTATGTTTTCATCGTCCGTTTCGATGCTTTTTTTGGAACTGATGAAAGTTTCTACTCGGCTCGTCCACGTTTGGATGCGGTTTCCGCCCATTAAACTCGGATAATTTGAAGCCACGAAAAAAAACAAAAGGCTCGCTACTGCCGCCAATGAAATGAAACCGGTGATGTATTTCCAACTCAACTGTCCGACCACCAAAACCACGATGGATACAAGCAAAATCATCAACGCTGTGGAACCGTTGTCCCTTAAAACCAAAATAAAAACCAACAAAATGGGTCCGAAAATGTAGAGAATATTTTCTATCGGCAGGCGTTCACGCGTGATTTTTTTGGTTAAATATCGGCACAAATAAATGATGAGCATCAAATATGCAAACGTGGACGGCTGAAAAGAAATCGGCGTTCCGGGAATTTTCAACCAACGCGAGGCACTGGCTCCGTCTATGGTTTGTCCGGAAAAAAACGTGAGCACGAGCAAAATAATGGTGATTGCAAGCATAATACTGCTGAGTTTTCCGATGTATTCGTATTTTATGGTTTCTACGGCGCGCATTATCCCAAGCCCGATGAACACGAAAGCCATGTGTTTGATGAGATGGCTTGTGGTAGTGCCGTTGTTCACGATGTATTCCAAATTGGAACTTGCGGAATAGACGGGGAAAATCGAGAATAAAGAAATCACGATAATGGCTATCCAAAGCACTTTGTCGCCTTTTAGAAATTCAAATTTGCGGTCTGAATTATGATTGGTCTGATTCATTTGATTGTTATGATTTTATTGTTGTAGATTCGCATTTTGTTGAGCAATGGCAATGGATTTATTAAGCTTTTCAATAAACCATTCTTTGTTCGGAAATGCCGTCAGATATTGTGCTACTTTTATGTTTTCTTCGTCTAATAATAAAAATTCTATGTGTTCGGTATTGCCTTCACTGCAAAGCAGCAATCCGATTGGTGAATTTTCGTGCGGTTGTTTTTCGTGTTTTTGTAAATATTTTAAATACAATTCCATTTGCCCTTTATACTTTGGTTTGAATTTTCCGAGTTTCAAATCAATCGCAACCAAACGATTTAATTTTCGATGATAAAAAAGTAAATCAAGCGAATAATCAATGCTATCAATAGGAATACGTTTTTGCCGTTCCACAAAGGCGAAACCTTGCCCCAATTCCAAAATAAATTTTTCTAACTGATTGAGAATTGCATCTTCGAGGTCTTTTTCGGAAAAATATCCGCTCAATCCCAGAAAATCAAGAATATAGGTGTTTTTAAAAACTAAATCGGGGCTTAAATTTTTATTGTCTATTTTTTGCAACGTTTGAAAAATTTCGTCTTCCGGTTTGGCAGCAATAGCGGTTCGTTCAAAAAGCATCGAATCTTCTTTTTGTCGCAGTGTGCGAATGCTCCAATTTTCCATAATACACATTTGTTGATAAAACATCCTTTTAGCAGTGTTTTCAATGGAAACGAGTTCAATAAAATGACTCCAACTCAAAGTTTGCGACAGTGTCGCAAACATTTTTTCATCGTAGGCTTGCGCTACTTTCATCATTCGTGTCAGAGCGGAATGTGTATAGCCTCTTCCGTATTTTTCAATCAAAGTTTGCGACAGTGTCGCGAGAATTTGTTGTCCGTATTGAGCGTAAGTTTCATATTTCATTTCGGTAATAATGTGATTGCCGATAGACCAATACAAACGGCTGATTTCCGTATTCAAATATACGGCTGCATTTCTGCCCGTTCGTTCAATCAGTTGTGCTATTCCGGATAGCAATTGATTGCTCGTGTTTTCTATAATTTGAGGCTTCATTGTTCTTTTAATTCTTTTTTTGTTATACTCATTTTGTTTACGACGGTTCCATTTCATCAAAATATTTTTCATCGAAATAATGATTCGGTTTTAAATAAACCATATTTTTTTGAAAATCGAGAATGATGTTGAATCTTTTCAAAAATCCGTTTGTCGCCTTTTAGAAATTCAAATTTGCGGTCTGTGTTTTCAGTGTTCATAATTTTTTGGATTTATTTTGATGATGATTTACGGTTTTTAATTTTCTACGGATCAATTCAATAAAGATTTATACAAAATACCGCATATAAAGGTACAGATTTTATATTGTTTTCAAAGCCGAAATTTTTTTGCGAAATACGAATTGTATATGGTGAATTGTATTTTTTTGTAAACAAAGCCATACTTCCGCTTCGGGTTCGCAAACCTTTTTTCACTTCCACCGGAATCACAGCCATATTATCTTGAAAAACAAAATCTATTTCGGCGGTTTCCGCACTTTTCCAATAATGCAAAGGAATGGAATTCGCCGTAAATGCTTGTGCCACATAATTTTCGGCAATCGCTCCCATAAAAGTGTTGTTGGTTTCGATGGAATTTAAAATCATTTGCGGCGGAAATCCCGAAAGCATCGTGAGCATTCCGACATCACCCATATAAAGTTTAAAATCAGGAAAATATTGATAGGCTTTTATCGGAATAAATCCGTGTTCTATTTTTTGGCATTTCAATACAATTCCCGCTTGTTGCAACCAATCTATCGCTACACCGAAAATGCTCGCCGTTCCTCCTTTTTGCACAACTTTATACTGAAATTTTCGATTTTCTTTTGCTAATTGTGCCGGAATAGAATCGTAGCATGCCTTGATTTTTACGCTTGTAGCAGCATCGGCATATTTTGCCATATCTGCGATGTATTCATTTAAAATTTTCGCTTGTGGATTTTTTATGGTTAAAAAACTGTTGTTTTGAATGAAATCCGCAATCACTTCCGGCATTCCGCCAATAATGCAATATTGGTTATAGAGTTCCAATGCTAATTTATGAATCGGTTCGGGCAGAGGTTCAAATTTCGTGTAATGTTCCCTAATCATTTCTATTAATTTTTCTCGCCCGAAAGCCCAAAGAAATTCTTCAAAATCAAAAGGATACATATTCATTTCATCTACTTTCCCTACGGGAAAAGAATATTTTTCTCGATTTATTGCCACGCCGAGCAAAGAACCTGCTGCCACAATGTGATATTGCGGTGCTTGCTCGCAAAAATATTTTAATGAAGTCAGTGCTCTTTCGCTTGACTGAACTTCATCGAGAAAAAGCAATGTTTCACCTGCGATAATGCGCTGATCGGTGTGCGATTCCAAACTTTGAATCAAAGATGAAGGTTCAATATTTCCTTCAAAAATTTCCCGAATTGCAGGATTGGTTTCGAGGTTAATATAAACAAGATTTGAAAAATGCGTCTTGCCAAACTCATTGATAATGTATGTTTTACCAATTTGCCTCGCACCGTTTACGATTAACGGTTTTCGATTTTTGCCATTTTTCCACTCTACGAGAGCATCTGTAATTTTTCGTTTCATCGCAAATAAAACTTTCCACAAATCTACAAATAAGTCCTGAAAAGTCAAAATATTTTGATTTTTTCGGACTTATTTGTTTGTTTTTATGCTTCGAATAAATTATTTTTCAAATACACAAATCTGCTTTAATTTCCTGATTTTCAGCCAATTTTTCTTTTTTTCTCACGGCGGATTTTATGGGCAACAAATAAGCGTTTTTCTTTGTATCAAACCAAATAGCGGTTTGCCATTCCGTTTTTCCGACTTTTGCCGTGGCTTTCAATCTGCCCCAACCCTCTTCTTCGGTTTTAAAAATTTCTCGGATTTCTTTGGACAATTCGCTTGGCAACGTAATAAAATACCAGCCTCCCGCTTCCGCAGTTTTCCAGAGTTTTGAGGAAAATTGATAGTGGATTTTCATGGTTTATTTTTTTTATTTATCAAATTACAAATCAGTTTTTGTCTTCAAATTGGTCATTATATGTTTTTACATGATGCGGAAATTCTTCTTCAAAGAAAGGATATGAAATTCCTGATATTGTTATTTCAAAACTATCACTGTCCATACCTTCAATGTTTATTCCTTGTCCTTTTATTTCAATTCCATTGAAGTCAATCACTTTTAGTTTTGGAATAGTAGCGGTTATAATCAATCTGTCGTCGGGATAGTCCGTTATTATTTCAATTCCATTGTTCAAGCAATAGGTTTTAAAAAAATCGTAACCTGAAATAATATCGTCAAATATTATTTTACCAAACGCAACACCCATTGGTGCATCTGCTTTTTCAAGTTCGGTTGTTCCAATTTTTTTATTATCAAGTAATATGCTGTATTTCATTGATAGTATATTTCGTTAAAATAATTTGTGATTTACAAATATATTCAATACCTCAATTTATCAAATTGCAAATCGGTTTTTCTTCGAGTTTTCAATAATTTGAATGAGTTGATTGAGTTCCGCCAATCGCTTTTGTTTGATATCTTTGTTTTGCGTTATTGACCTATCCTTTTTACAAATATTATAGTCGCTTTGTGTTTTTTGCAATTCATCAAAGATGAATCTTTGCGAAACTCAAAGAAGGATAAAAAAATTAAAAAACCTTTTGCGTGCTTTGTATTTAAAACGCAAAGGAACGCAATGATTTATAACAATGAAAATATTTTTTTTAAGTTTCACAAAGGAAAATCGAAGATTCGCCGACACCATTAAAAAAAAATAAAAATACAGGAGGCAAATCAATGATTTTTCAATAGACATCTTTCCAATTAAAATGTTTTATAGCAGAGGTTTTTGGTTGCTTTCTTAATGTTCACGATTGCCGTAATTAATTGCCAAGTAGTTTCATAATTTTTGTGTTTTCCTCGGT
>JAITMJ010000066.1 GCA_031277475.1 Flavobacteriaceae bacterium | reverse complement strand
ACAATAATGTCGAATATGCTCTTAGCATTATTGCTACTACCTTTATCGGGTTCGGTTTTGGTGTTTGCGTTCAGAGGTTCTGTCGCCAAATACCTCGCGTTGGGAATTTCATTGGTGCAAACGTGTTTATCGGTTTGTTTGCTGATTCATTTTAACAATCAGCCGACCGTAGATTCCGTGTTGCAATACGAAATCACACAATCTTGGTCGAATTACATCAAAAGTTCGCTGCATTTCGGAATAGACGGAATGAGTCTGTTGCTTTTGTTGCTGACCAATATTTTGACGCCGCTCATCATTTTTTCGTCCTTTAATGAAAAAAAACCTTACAGAAATTCTTTCTACGCACTGATTTTGCTGATGCAATTCGGTTTGACGGGCGTTTTCACCGCGTTAGACGGACTTCTGTTCTACGTTTTTTGGGAAGTAACCTTGATTCCGATTTGGTTCATCGCCGGAATTTGGGGTCAGGACGACAAGAGAATTAAAGTAACCACGAAATTTTTTGTTTATACATTCGTCGGCTCTCTGTTTATGCTGGCTGCATTGATTTTCGTTTACACACATTCCGCGTCTTTTGCCTTGACCGATTTGTATAATGCAAACCTCGACAACACCCAACAAATCTGGGTTTTTTGGTTTATGTTTTTCGCATTTGCCGTAAAACTCCCGATTTTCCCTTTTCACACTTGGCAACCGGACACTTACGTTTATTCGCCGACACAAGGCTCGATGCTGCTTTCGGGAATTATGCTGAAAATGGCGGTTTACGGATTGTTGAGATATCTGCTGCCGATTACGCCTGCGGCAATTTCCGGAACTTCCGGCGGAATTGTGCTGATGCTTTGCGTTTTCGGAATTGTTTACGGTGCTTTGATTGCGATGGTTTTAAACGATGCTAAACGGATTATCGCCTATTCATCGCTGTCGCACGTCGGGCTAATCTCTGCGGGAATTTTCGCTTCGGCACTTTTAACGCTGAACGGAACTTTCACTTTTGAAGGCGGTGAAGGAGCGATGGTTCAATCGTTTGCACACGGCATAAATGTAGTCGGTTTGTTTTATTGCGCCGATATTTTGTTTAAAAGATTCGGAACGCGAGACCTCCAAAAAATGGGAGGAATGGCAAAAGTAGCCCCGAAATTCGCAGTTCTTTTTATGATTATTCTTTTCGGTGCGCTCGGAGTTCCTTTAACCAACGGATTTATCGGGGAATTTATCTTGATAAAATCGGTTTTCCATTACAATTGGTTGCTGGGAATTATTTCCGGACTCACCATTATTTTAGCGGCAGTTTATCTTTTAAGATTTTATGCCAAAGCGATGTTCGGCAAAGGCAACGATGAAGTTTTAGCATCCGTGAAAGACGTTTCCTACACGGAATTTATTGTGTTGGGAATCATCGCTGTTTTCGTCATCGCTCTCGGAATTTTCCCGAAAGGCATTTTGGAAATGGTGAATACTTCGTTGGAATTTATTTATGCTAATTTGATTTAAAAATTAAAAAAGCGGGCTAAAGCTTGCTCAAACAATAGTTTTCAACATTACAATCTTGCCATCCTTTTCAGGATTTTTCTTGTAAGTATAGTTTTATCATCCGGAATGTTCAAATTTAAACAGATTCTAAAACTTTGAATTCCTGACCTCGAAAAAAAAATTCCTATCTTTCGCTCTTTAAAAATTTTAATAATGAATAAAGGATTTTCGGTTTTGTTTTCGTTGGTTTTTTCAATGGTTTTTTCGCAGAAAAACGCTTATTATCAGCAATATGCGAAATATAAAATGGATATCGACGTGGATGCCGCCAATTTTAAATACAGCGGAACACAAAGTTTGGTTTACACCAACAATTCTCCCGACGAATTGAAAGAAGTTTATTTTCACTTGTATTGGAACGCTTTTAAAGCCGGTTCGATGATGGATTTGCGCGTTCAAAGCCAAGGAAAAAACGGCGATTCGAGGCTTCAAAAAGACGGAATTTCGAGGCTGGCTTCTATTCCTAAAAACGAAGAAGGTGCTCAAAACATCCATTGGATCAAACAAAATGGAGAAAATTTGAGGTTTGAAATTCAGGAAACCATTATGAAAGTTTATCTGAACACGCCGATAAAACCAAATTCCTTCACCACTTTCACGATGGAATGGGACGCAAATATTCCGATGCAAATTCGCCGAAGCGGAAGAAATAATCGCGAGGGAATTGATATGACGATGACGCAATGGTTTCCGAAAATCGCAGAATACGATTACGACGGCTGGGCGAGTTTTGATTATATCGGGCGAGAATTTCACGCGCCGTTTGCGGATTTTGACGTTTCAATTAAAATTGATAAAAATTATGTAATCGGTGCCGGCGGAATTTTGGAAAATCCGAGCGAAGTAAAAGGTTATCAGGAAGATGCAAAAATAAAAACCGATAAAAACAACAAAGCCACTTGGAAATGGACGGCAAAAAATATGCTGGATTTCGCGTGGGCGGCGGACAGAGATTATTCGGTGGAAAGTTTCCCCGCTGATGGTTTGAAGATTTATTACGTTTACCAAAAATCTGAAAAAACAAAACTTTGGGAAGAATCCAAACCTTACATCACGAAATTTTTTGAAATGATGAACACGGATTTCGGACGATATGTTTATCCCAATTATTCCTTTATTCAAGGCGGAGACGGCGGAATGGAATACGGAATGTGCACGATGATTTTGGGCGAAGCAAACGCGCTGAACGGACTTGTCGGTTTGATGGTTCACGAAAGCGGACATTCGTGGTTTCAGCAAATGCTCGCCACCAACGAAAATACAAAACCGTGGATGGATGAAGGTTTTGTGAGCTATGCCGAAGATTTGATGATGTCTCGCCTGTTTCCCGTAAGAAAAATTCAAGCCAATCCTTTTGTTGATTATATCGAACGCTATGCGAATTTCAGCAAATCCGGTTTGGAAGAACCTGCGGTTTGGCTGGCAGATCATCACGACAGCGGAAATGCTTACACTTTTGCGAGCTATGTGAAAGGCGAACTTTATTTGGTGCAACTCGGCTATATCATCGGCGAACAGAATCTTTCCGCGGTTTTAAAAGAATATTTTGAACAATGGAAATTGAAACATCCTACGGATAGAGATTTTCTTCACATCGCACAAAAAATTTCGGGAATGGATTTGAAATGGTTTAACCATTATTGGATCAACACCACAAAAACCATTGATTACGCCATAAAAAATGTGGAATACGGAAGTTCTTCCACCACAATTACCCTCGAAAATAAAGGACAAATTCCGATGCCGATAGATTTCAGCGTTTCAACTGCGGATGGAAATCTCGTTCACTATCAGATTCCGATGAATATGACGCGAACTTGGAAAAAAACCGATACTTACGGCGATTTTAAAACGTTGGATTATTGGGCTTGGACGCAGAAAGAATACACGTTCACGATTCCTTATTCCAAAAATCAAATTTCCGCTTTGGGCATAGATTTTTCGCGAAGAATGGCAGATGTGAATCCGGAGGATAATGTTTTGGAAGTGAAGTAGATTTTCTTGAGATTATTTTTCCAAATGCTCTGTTTTTTCTTTTAAAAACGAATTTTTTTAGCATACACAAAAAATTACAAGTGTATCCATTAATATTATTTGAGTATCCACTTTTGTAACAAATTTACAGTTTCGATATAACCAATTGATTTTCTGTATTTCGTTCTTTTGCCTTGAAGCAAAAGAACCAAAAATTGCCTCATTCATTTTTATTTTTTTTAGAGGAATCGGTGAATGTTATTTCAAGACTGGAAACTCGGCTAAAATTTAAGAGTCTGTTTAAAATTCACAAATTCTTAATCATCAAACAGATAAAAGCAATGATAATGAAAGTTTCACAAGTATTTGTGAGTTTTTCATAATCTTTTGCCAATCTGCGAAATCCGTTTAGCCACACAAAACTTCTTTCATCTGTTTATATTTTATTTTTTTCAGCGGTCAGATGGAACACTTTGTACAATCATTCGTTTGTGTGTCAATATTTTGTCATGGGTGTTTCATTTTTTCTAAATTAAAATTTGCACCCGGACTTTCAAAAACGCAGGTGCAAATATATTAAACATTTTGAATTTTTAAGCCAAAAGCGAGAAGCCAAAAGCCATTGGCAAAATTAATCCGG
>JAITMJ010000074.1 GCA_031277475.1 Flavobacteriaceae bacterium | reverse complement strand
CAATAGTAGAATACGGCATTATTTGGCTCGATTTAAACGAAAAGGAAAATGCTACAGCAAATCGGATAATATGATTGATATTTCTCTGAATTTACTTATGCTGAAATTAAATAATGAATTATGTATATTAAATTAACAATACCAAATCTATGAATTGATTGACGGCAAAGAAAAAGAAATCAAAAAAGATGAGGTTTATTCTGTTGTTTATCAAGGCATTTCGTATATTTATATCCCTACTGAAAACCTATTCACTAAGGCAACAAAAAGAGATAATGATTTTTATTTTACAGGAAAAATAAAATCTACTGCCAAAACCGGAAATGTGGTAGCGGCATCTGCTTTCTTTGGTATTATAGGAGGTTTAATAGCCTCCGGCTCTAATTCCGTACCATTTGAACTAAAACTTGATTATATAAACGGGGGTTTTATTCCGATTACAGAAGTTAAGAAATAAAAATTTATAATGCCGGAAGCCGTGAAATTCTGTTCGCTCGGGCAATTTTTTTCAACGGGCGAGAATTATAGGAATAAGTAGGTTTGATTTAAAGATTGAAGGATTTAAAAATTTAAAGATTAAAATTTTATGATGTTTCTATTCAAATTATTTCAAATCACATTCCTCAAAATGTTTTCCAGATAATCCAAATTGTTAAAAATGATGATTCGTGTTACATTTTTGGACAAATTTAAAGTTCAATTTAAAATCTGTCCAATGATATAAAATTCCTGCAAAACCGATGTCTTTGCCGAAAAATTAGCTTTGATTTTTTTTCATTCCAAACCGTAATTATAAATTATTAAAAAAATTAACTTTTGGCGAAAATTTTAATAAAATTTTAACAAAAAGATGTTGCAAGAAATAATGTGTTTTCTACGTTTATATCTGTATGGATCAGTTATTTTTTAACAAGGTTTAACATTTTTTACCTGAATTTTCTCTTCGGTATTAAAGTTTTTTTATATAAAAAATAGGAAATCAAGAAGTTTGCATTTATTTTTTATGTAATTTAAATTAAAATTAATAATGATAATAAAAAAGAATTATGGAATATAGAATAGAATAGAATAGAATAGAATAGAATATAGAAAAGACATCAATAAATTTAGTGATATGAACAAAGTGAAAACCAAAGCAACAGTGAGTTACAATTTGGATAAGATCGATAGAGAGATTATCTATATGTTAATGGACAATGTGAAATCGCCTTTAACCGTAATTTCCGACAAGATCGGGATTTCGACTACGGCAATTCACCAAAGAATCAAAAAAATGGAAAGAGCAGGCATTATTGAAACGTCAGTTTCGCTACTGAATCCCGAAAAAATAGGATACAAAGTTGTTTCCTTTATTGGTGTATTTTTGGAGCAGCCCGACCATTATCAGGAAACCATTAAGGCGATGAAAGGCATTAGTGAAATTGTGGAAGCGCATTGTACTACAGGAATTTATACTATTTTTCTGAAAGCAATTTGCAGAGACAATGACCATTTGATGGAAGTTTTGAACAAAATTCAAAAATTGAAAGGCATTGCAAAAACCGAAACTTTTATTTCGCTGGAACAAAGCATCAGTAGACAACTGACTATTTAAGGAATCAAGAATCAAGACAAAAAAGCCGTACTGAAATTTTGAGTGCGGCTTTTTCTCGTGTCCCGAAATCTAATCCGGATTTATAAATTCCAACGCTTCGTCTAATTCCGAAATGTCAAAATATCTTTCTTCCAATGCGTGATTGATGAGATGAAGAATTTTATTCTCCACTTTCACCACCGCTTTTATGAAATCCGAATGTGATACCACCGCGCATTTTCCTATTTTTCCGAAATGTTTGATCCCCCAAATTTCTCCGTTCACAAAAGCCTTCATATCCATCTTTTTCATCAGAGACATATCTTGAACCTTGACGAGAATGTTCACATGCTTGTAGCCTTGAGAAAGTTTTTCCTCAAAAAGTTTTTTCAGCAGTTCCACATCCGTTTCCGTAAACGAATCCACGAGTTCTACCGCAACGGCATTTCCCTTGAATGTTTTAAGTTGAATTAACATAATAAGTTTTCTTTTAATTTGACATGCAAATTTACTTAATTTTATAGATTGAACGGGAGTAAATAATTCCCAAATCGGTTAATAGGTTTGATGGTTTTTTGCTCATTGGTTCATCAAGTTTTTAATCCAAAATCCCCGATGTTTGCAGCAATTTTCGGTAAGCCAAAGCGAAATCGGCTTTTGCATTCAGCACGTTTACATTTGCGGAAATTTGTGCGGCATCGGCATCCAAAAGATTGGTAACCGTTTCCAGACCGTTGTCGTATTTATTTTTTGTAATTCTATAGTTTTCATTCGCTTGAACTACGGCTTTTTCGTAAACTTCGATTTTTCTTTTTGCCAAAATATAACTTTGAAAATCGCGATTCACTTCCAATTTTATTTGGTCGTTCACCAATTCATTATTGGCATCAATTTTTTTAATTTGAGATTCCGCATTCATCAACGCCGAATTTTTTTTCCAAAGATTTCCGAGATTGTATTGAACGCCAACCCCGATGTTTACAGCGTTGTAAACCGTTAAAACTTTCGGAACATCTGCCGCAATGTAGCCGGCGGTTATCGCAACAGTCGGGAGATTTTCCGCTTTCGCCGCTTTCGTTCCGAGTTCCGCCGCTTTTTTTTGATAGTCCAAAGCCTGGAGATCTTTTCTGTTTTTCGCGGCTTGTTCCAAATAATAAGAAACATTTTCCTGCGCTAAATTTTCGGAAATATACTCGGAATCCACTTCTATTATTGTGGTTTCGGGAAGTCCCAAAAGCAGATTCATATTGATGTTGGCGATGTCGAAATTGCTTTCCGCATCCAAAAGTTGGAGTTCGATGTCGGAAGTTTGAAGATTGGCTTTCAATCTGTCGTTTCGTGCGATGACGCCGTTGTTTTCGAGGTTCAGAAAAGTTTTGTCGCGTTCTTGAGCGGCTTTCAAATTTTCCTTTAAAACTTGGATGGTTTGTTTCGCTTTGTAGAGATTGTTGTAGGCTTCGGCAATATTGTAGGCAACGGCAGTTTTGTCGTTTTCCGCCGAAAGTTTTGCCGCTTCCGCCAAATATTCCGCAGATTTTATACCGTATTTTATTTTTCCTCCGGCATAAATCGGCAAAGAAAAATTCGCCTGTCCGTAATACACGGAATGCACTTCCGGTGCGCTCGCTCCTGAATTTCCGCCCGGATTTTGCAGAATTTTTAAATTAATTTTAGCACTAAACGGCATCTGCATTGTGTTTGCAGAAATGTTAAAATCCGGAAGTCGGTTGTTTTTCGCGGCGATGTAGTTGGCTGTGGCTTCATCAATTTTTGCTTCGTCGATTTTCAAATATTTGGAATTTTTAATGCCCAAATCCACCGCCTCGTCCAGCGTAAGTGTTTTGATTTCCTGCGCATTAACCCAATTTCCAAAAAATGCGAGCATTGTAAATAATGCGTAGTTATGTATTTTTTTCATATCCTAATAAATATTTTAGTATTTTTTTAATGTGTAAATTTAATTTTTCGTAGTAATATAAATCTTAATTGATTTAGAAAAGTATAACTTATTGATTCTTAATTGTTTTTGTTTTTCCAATTTTTATATATCAATTTAGAAATACCTAAAAAATTGATTCGTATGAATTCAAAACCTCCTTTTCAAAACCGGAATCACGGCATTTTTCCATTCGTAGAAATCTCCTGCAAAAATACGCTCTCGCGCGGTTTTTACCAAATCCAAATAAAACGCCAAATTGTGAATGGAAGCAATTTGTTTCGCTAAATATTCTTTGGAAACGAACAAATGTCGGAGATAGGCTTTGGAATAATCTTTGTCCACAAAACTCGTCCCCGATTCGTCTAACGCCGAAAAATCTTTTTTCCATTTCTCGTTTCTCAGGTTCATAATTCCGTTCCAAGTGAACAGCATTGCGTTTCTGGCATTTCTGGTCGGCATCACACAATCCATCATATCAATTCCCAAACCGATGCTTTCCAAAATGTTCCACGGCGTTCCAACACCCATCAAATATCTCGGTTTTTCTTTCGGGAGAATGTTCGTAACTTCATCCGTGATTTCATACATTTTTTCTTCGGGTTCACCTACGGAAAGTCCGCCAATTGCATTTCCTGCAGCGTTTTGTTCGGAAATAAATTCTGCGGAAATTTTTCTTAAATCGGGATAAACCGAACCTTGAACAATGGGGAATAAATGCTGTTTGTAGCCATAGATTTCGGGATTTTTCTCGCACCAATCGATGCAGCGTTTCAGCCAGCGATGTGTGATTTCCATTGAAGTTTTTGCCTGATGATATTCGCATGGAAACGGCGTACATTCATCGAAAGCCATAAAAATATCTGCCCCGATTTGCCGCTGAATTTCCATAGATTTTTCGGGCGAAATAAAGTGAAAACTGCCGTCGATGTGCGATTTGAATTTCACGCCTTCTTCCGTAATCTTTCGGGAATCCGACAGCGAAAACACTTGAAAACCGCCGGAATCTGTGAGAATGGGCAAATCCCAATTCATAAATTTGTGCAAACCGCCGGCTTGCGTCATCACATTCATAGTCGGACGAAGGTAGAGATGATAGGTATTTCCGAGAATTATTTGCGCTTTCACATCGTCCCGAAGTTCGCGCTGATGAACGGTTTTCACGGAAGCCACAGTTCCGACCGGCATAAAAATCGGGGTTTGTATTTTTCCGTGATCGGTGGTTAAAATTCCCGCTCTTGCTTTTCCGGAAGTGGTTTTTTCTATTTTAAAAAAATTCTGTGTCATCGTTTTTTAGAAAACACGCGATTGGGTTTTATTTTTTTTCCATTCGCTGATAAATTTTGTGACTCGATATTTCAAGGTGCAGGCGGCGTGCTAAAAACATATACCTTCTACGGTTGCTGATGAGCCGCAGCGTTGAGTAATCAAACGATTTCATCAAATCATCTAAAAATTCAAAGCACGAAAGTTGTCTGTTCATAGCAACACGAGGAACCAATATGCCGTAAAAACCTTTGCAAATTTGAACAAATATAACAAAAAAAGTTTTTAGGACTTGGAAGCGGAACAAATCAAAAAACAGAAAAATAGTTTTGACAATGTTATCTATTTGGCTAACTTTGCCGAGAAATTTCAATGATGAAACAGGAACATAAATTGACTTCATTTGCAGACCATTTAGACCGAGAATACGGCAAAAAAGGAACTGCAAAAGAGAGGCTTACGAACAAGGTTTTGAAAGCTTTAAACTTGGCGTGATGTTGCAAGAATTAAGAAAAGAAAAAGGATTGACGCAAGAACAACTCGCCGACAAATGCGGAACTACAAAAACCTACATTTCGAGAATCGAAAACAATGTGTCGGACATCAGACTTTCGACTTTAATGAGAATTAGTCAAGTCGGGTTCGGTGGACACTTGAATTTAAGTGTAACACTTTAAAATATAAGCAAATAAACAATTACATTTTGTTTTACCGCGAGGTTGCAATTTTTTTTTATCTTTATAAAAAATATTTTTATGTCTTATAATATGGGCGAATTATTGGCATTGCCGGACGAAGAAAAACTTATTTTGGCAAATACGCTTTGGAACACCGTGAACAAAATAGGCGAAGATGAATTAAATATGGAAGACGTAGAATTTATTGAGCGGCGACTCGCGGAACACGAGGCAAATCCTGCAGACGTAATGTTGTGGAATGAATTGAAAGAAAAGGTATATAAAAAAACAGGTCAAACGCATTAAAATTTTAAATATTTATAACAAATAAATTAAATATGTTTAGTAGTTGCTAAATATTTAACTATAATTTTAACGCAAAGAATTTTTAAAAAGGTTTGAAAATATTTACGCAAAGTCGTTTCACTCTGCAAACGGAAAAACGTATTAAGAGAACGCAAGCCTTTGCTAAATAAAATGCCTTTGCGTTTTCGAAAAATCGAGATAAAAATATGGCGAACTTTGCGTTAAAAAAAGACGGCGGAGTAACATTTTTTAACGCGTTTAACCTATATAAAAATGTGCGACTTTAATAGTTTCTTATAAAATTTTTTACAGTATCATAAATTCCGACACTATTTTAGTGTTGGGCGTTCATCACGGTAAAAGAAGTAAAACGTTTATACGAAAAAGACTAAAATAAATTAATCAAAAAATGAAAATCGGAATTCTTTGTTATCCCACATACGGCGGAAGCGGCATTGTTGCTACGGAACTTGGAATGTCGCTCGCCAAAAAAAGTTATGAAGTGCATTTCATTTCCAGCAATTTGCCGGCGCGTTTAGACATTACCAATCCCAATATTCTTTTTCACAAAGTGAACGTTCAAAGTTATCCGCTTTTTCAATACGAACCTTATGACATCGCTCTTTCTTCGATGATTTACCGAGTCGTGAATTTCTATAATTTGGATTTGCTGCACGCGCACTACGCCATTCCGTACGCTTACGCCGCGTTTACGGCAAAACAAATGTTGAAAGAAGAAGGCAAAGATCTTCCGTTGGTTACCACTTTGCACGGAACCGACATCACTTTGGTCGGGCAACATCCGAGTTACAAACACGCGGTAGAATTTTCCATAAATCAATCAAACTCAATCACTTCCGTTTCCGAAAGTCTGAAAAAAGATACGTTGCAATTTTTCAATATTAAAAAAGAAATTCAGGTGATTACCAATTTTATCGACAATTCCGAATTTAACGAAAACACCGCTTGCCAAAGATTGCAATTTGCACAGCCGGACGAAAAAATTCTGATTCACGTTTCCAATCTTCGTCCCGTGAAGCGTGTTCAGAACGTTTTGCAGATTTTTAAAAATGTTCAAAGCAAAATAAAATCCAAACTTCTCATCATCGGCGAAGGTCCCGATACGGAAATCATCAATCAATTTTTGGAAGAACATCCGGAACTGATTTCCAAAGTTCGTTTGCTGGGAAAAATCAGCGAATTATACAGTATTCTCCAGATTTCAGACGTTTTTCTTTTGCCGTCCGAGCAGGAAAGTTTCGGGCTTGCTGCATTGGAAGCGATGGCTGCATCTACGCCGGTTATCAGTTCCGATACGGGCGGAATTTCCGAAGTGAATATTCACGGCGAAACCGGTTTTCTTGCAAAAATCGGCGATGTGGAAACGATGAGCCATTTTGCCGTAACGCTTTTGAGCGATGAGAATCTCCTTAAACAAATGAAAATCAACGCCAAAAAACAAGCCCTGAAATTCGATTTGCAAAACATCCTTCCCGAATACGAAAAAATGTACCAAAAAACGATTGAGGATTTTCGAGGTGAATTTTAAACCAATAAAACAAGTTTTGTGAGTCAATTAAAAATGTGGTATTTTTTACCATTAACCCGCTAATATTAAACATGATTTTTAAAGAAATAAATTTTTTAAATTACGATATTGACCTATCCCTTTTACAAATATTATAGTCGCTTTGTGTTTTTTGCAATTCATCAAAGATGAATCTTTGCAAAACTTAAAAAGGATAAAAAATTAAAAAACCCCTTTTGCGTGCTTAGTGTTCAAAAAATGTTTAAAACGCAACGAACGCAATGATTTATAACAATGAAAAAGTTTTTTTAGTTTCACTAAGGCAAATCAATGATTTTTCAATAAGGACGAAAAGAAAGTTGGGTGTAAAAACGGGAGTAAAAAAGTAAAAAACACTGAAAATCAAATAATTATCAGTGTTTTTTGTACCCCAGACGGGACTTTTTTAACGGCTTTAAATATCTGTTTATCAGTTATATACTTTTTAAATTGTGGCAAAATTGTGGCAATTTATCATTTTTTATTGCCGGATTTTAGCATATCCACCATTTCCCGCAATAATTCGTTTTCCCGCTTTAATGATTCGTTTTCATTAAGTAATATATTATTGCTGTGCATTATTTGAGTTGCGTTGGGGCTGTTATTTCCTACCTTTTGACACCCTCCTACATTTATAGAATTGTCATCTTCTGACAAAATCATATCTCCGATACCAAGAACTAACCAATTCGGACTAATATTAAATTTAGATATAATTTCATATATTATATCAATGGAAATTTTTTTTCCTGCTTTTTCCATATGAGATAAATTGGGTTGTTGCCCTCCTATTTTTTCAGAAAATTGCGTCTGTGTCAATCCCAAGTACTCTCTTAACTCCTTTATTCTCAACCTAATTTCATTTTTCATATAAAAATATTAAAAAAAGATATATAAATATTTGCATAATATTAAAATAAGATATATTTTTGTCTGTATAAAATCGCAACAAGATATATACGGACAAAATAAGCGTAAAAATATGAAATATCTACTAAGCCAAAAAATTTTAGACAGAATTCTTTCCGACAATGAGTTTTCTCTGGAATTGAGCCAGCGTCTAAAAAGAAGACAAGAAAGTATAATACGAGCCGCAAAAAGACAAAGCAACATTTTGCGACTTCCGGAGCAAATTGCTTTTTACAAAGAAAAAGGCTATACCGATGATGATATTTTTGATATAGCAAACGAAAAATCGGCTGAATAAGCCGTTTGTTAAATTCCAAAAAAGCACGAAGGGCTACAGCCGGCGCAGGCGGCGTGCAGTGCTTTTTTTTAACCTTTCAAAATTAAAAATATGACTACCGAAATCCACGATTTTGTGAAAACTTATAAAAAAGTGCCACAACCGCCCAATCCTACTGTAAAAGATTTCATAAAGCAAAACCACGAAATCTGGCGGCAATGCCCAAACTGCGGATGTTGGGAAGATTTACGAAAAACTGAACATTGTTCCGAGTGCGGAACGAAATTAAAAATTTTAAAAAATTATGAATTTCAAAGAAGAACAAGAAATACTAAAAAAGACAGCAACTGAAATACTCCTGTTTTGCCACAAACGAAATGAAGCCTACAAAATAAGAGATTTGTCTGTAAAAATGGGTGTTTCGGATGAAAATGCGAAAAAAATTTTTCAACTGTACGATTTGCTTGATATAGACAATGAAAGTATGTCCAAAAATCTTGAAACCTTGCTGGGGCAATGTATTAAAATTTGTGAAAACGAAAGAAATTTAAAAGGAAACGAAATTGACGAATATTTTTAAAATGAAAACGATGAAAGTAGTAAAAATTACATTTGAAAGCAACGACAAAAAGAACCAAAAGGCAGTTGTTGAAATTGTTGATGATACAAAATTAACATTAGAATTTAAGCCCGCAGTCCATAAGGACGATACATCGGATTACCTCCCATATCTGAACGTTTTTCTGAAAACATTAATTAAAGACTTATGACACTTTCATTCAAACAACAGTTTAAAGAAAAAATCCTAAACGGATCGAAAATACACACGATTCGTGAAGATAAAAGTAATCGGTGGAAAGCGGGCAACATCATCCATTTTGCTACCGGAGTTAGAACAAAATCTTATGAATGTTTTGCAACCGGAAAATGTGTAAGTGTGCAGGAAATAGAGATTATACGAGTATCCGATTATGCCAACGAAACGATTATAAAAGTGGACGAAAGGGCGTTACCATTTGAAGAAATCCAAAAGTTGGCTTGGAATGACGGATTTCACCATATCCTCGAATTTTGGTTATGGTTCAACCGAGATTTCAAAGGAAAAATAATCCATTGGACAGATTTTAAATATGGAGGATATGAAAACCAAAACTTGCCCGATTTGCAAAATTGAAAAATCCGTCTCAGAGTTTTCGCAATATTTTTCGAAAGAACGCGGAAAAATGAGAGTTCAGAATTATTGTAAAATCTGCCAAAGATATGAATCAAACCGGCGGATGAAAATATATTATAAAAAAAATATCGAGCAAAGAAAGGCTTATGCAAAACAATATCGTGAAAATCCTGCAAACCAATTAAAAATCGAAAAATGGACGAAAGCCGGAAAAATCCGAAGGCGGAAAGAAATAAAAGACAATTACGCGGTTGAGTTGTTAAAACAACGGACAAAACTCACCGCAAAAGACATTCGAAAATATCCGGAATTAATTGAAACATACAGGCTTCAACTAAAATTAAAAAGAAAATTGCGGGAACAAAATAAATCAAAAATATGAATACAATTTTAGACTTAAACAAAAAACTTTTCGACACGTTCGACGGCTTGGAATCCGGACAAATAGATGTAGCAAAAGCGAAGGCAATCACCGGAATCAGCAATGCAATTATCAATAATGCCAAACTTGCACTTCAACTTGCCACCGCTTTTAAGAGCAAAGAAATTGCTATCGGAATTGTGGGCAAGGAAAATATTAAACAGATTGAAAACAGAGAAATCTACGACAAAAAACTTGAATTTGCCATAAGTTGCGGTTACAATAACGTAGCGGAAGCCATTGGCGAAATGGGAAAATTTGAGTTTGAACAAAAATTTAAACAAACATAAAATGGAAACAAAAAAAGAATTGTTGCTTGACATAGAAATCAAAATTAAAGCAACCAACGACGGTAAAAACATTAACAATACTGAAATAGTCGTGGATAAATCCACGAAAATTTATCAAATATTTTCACTATTGGAAATAACTCGGATGGCACTGGAGAAAAAAATTGGGGAAGTGCTAAAAAAAATACCGGAGAAGATGACAAAAAGCGAATTTGAAAAATGGTACTATAACGCTACAATGGATGATTTAAAACAAAAATAAAATGGAAAAAACAACTTGTGATGTGTGTGGCTACAACGATAGAAGTGCTGCCGTGAAGATGAACGGCATACGCGTAAATTACTGCTGTATGCCATTTATGATAAATCTTGCAAAATGTAACAAACGAAATTTTTGGGAGGAACTTGAAATTCAAACAAAATATTTAAAACAAAAACAACATGGAATTTAACCTAAAAACAGACGGACGGATAATAGAAGTCGTAAACTTCATACTCGGTCAAGCATTTATGGAACTATCCGAAAAACCAAACCTACACAAGCGGTTTGATTTAACCGCAAAAGATGTGGTAAAAATAGAAACGTTCCGGAAAAAATTATTGAAAGAATATTTTAAAAAATGAAAATGGAAAAATCACAGGTAGAAGTATTCGGAAACAACCACAGCGAGCAACTGATTGAGTTAATTAAAAAGGAAAACAAAAAGTTGGATAAACCAAGAGAGCCGTTGCACGAGGATTTATTGTGCTACTACACTTTTTCAAAATTAACGCCGAAAATAATGAAAAAACAATGTCTGAATGTGATTTATGATAACTGCAAAGAATGTGAAATCCGGTGGATAAACCGCTCAAACCATATTGTTTATGTCCGAAAACAGACAGAAAAAGAAAAATCGGATGCAGTGGAGCAAAATCGAATGTATTCAATTTACAGAATGTTTATCGATGAAAAACACAATATTGAAAGCGTTTTACAGCAAAACTTTAATGCAGACAGCAACAATGTAAGTTTAGAAGAACGCGAAAAAATCAGAGAAATCTGTCGGCAAAAGTATTTTAAAATTTACAACGTTCCGAACCGAAACATCCAATTAGTTTTTGATTTTTAACAGAATTATTTTGAAAAATTATGTGGAAAGTAACAACCTTTAAATATCAAGTCCAGCGACAAGAGGTGGTGGTAAAGTCTTTAATAATGGAAATGGCTGAGTATTCGTATGCCGTTTCTGCGGAACAATTTGAAGATCATTTTAAGAGGCTGATAAAAGATATTTCGTGCCGTAATAATTTTTCGGCAGACCTGCTGTACAAAGTTGTTCAGCGAAATCAAAAGTCCGTTGAAGTTTGGAAAACAACATTATCCGGAGACTTTAAATATAAAATGTTTATGCTCGAATATATTAAGGATCAATAAAAATAACATAGGACGAAATACGTTGCTGTTGGTGCTTTGGACAAGTAGTAAAAAATAGGGAACGTGCTTTAAGGTAAACCGAAAACACTCGAACCAACTTTAACAGGGTGTTTTCATTTTAAAAAAAACAATGATTAATTTATTATACATAGACTTATTTTGCGGCGCGGGCGGAACATCCACAGGCGTAGAATCCGCACGGCACAACGGCGAAAAATGCGCCAAAGTAATCGCCTGTGTCAATCACGATGAGAACGCCATCGCAAGCCACGCCGCAAATCATCCGGAAGCGTTGCATTTCACGGAAGATATTCGCACGTTGGAACTCTCGCCGATGCTTGCGCACATCGAAAAAATGCAAGCCAAATATCCCGATGCAAAAGTGGTTTTATGGTGTAGTTTAGAATGCACGAATTTTAGCAAAGCAAAAGGCGGACAGCCACGAAACGCCGACAGCCGCACACTCGCAGAACATTTATTCCGATATATTGAAGCCATCAATCCGGATTACATCCAAATTGAAAACGTAGAAGAATTTATGTGCTGGGGCGATTTGTGCGAACTCGGAAAACCAATCAGCAAAGACAAGGGCAGACTTTATTTGCAATGGATTAATACCATAAAAAAATACGGTTACAAATTTAGCCACCGGATTTTAAACGCCGCCGACTACGGCGCATATACTTCTCGCAAACGATATTTCGGAATATTCGCAAAACACGGCTTGCCGATAGTTTTTCCATATCCTACACACGCCAAAAGTGCAAGCGAAGATTTGTTTGACAATCTAAAAAAATGGAAACCCGTAAAAGAAGTTTTGGATTTTTCCGATGAGGGCGAAAGCATTTTTACCCGCAAAAAACCACTTTCCGAAAAAACATTGGAACGAATTTACGCCGGACTGATAAAATTTGTAGCGGGTGGAAAAACAACATTTCTATCTCGATACAACACGGTTAATCCAAAAGATACGGCTAAATCAATAGACGAACCTTGCGGCGTTCTCACAACTGAAAATCGGTTTGCGAAAGTAGAGGCAAAATTTCTATCAAAATATTACAGCGGACGTCCGGAAGGAAAAAATCACAGCCTCGAAGAACCCGCCGGAACAATTACAACGATCGACCATCATTCGCTTGTAAGTGCAAAATTTCTCGGAAGATACAACGGACAGCAAAACCAAGAGATAAACGCCGTTTCTGTGGACGTTCCCGCACCGACATTGACGGTAAAAGACAGATTATCGTTGATTTCGCCGAAGTTTATTATGAGCAACTATTCCAACGGACACAACTGCCAAAGCATTGAAAATCCCTGCGGAACGATTGTAAATAATCCAAAACAAAACGTAATCACTTGTAAACATTGGATTATGAACACCAATTTTTCAAATGTCGGCAGTTCAATAGACGAGCCGGCGCAGACAATAACGGCTAACAGAAAATGGCATTATTTGCTGAATCCGCAATATTTCAGCAAAGGCGGAAGCGTGGAAAATCCGTGCTTTACGCTGATTGCCCGAATGGATAAACAGCCGCCGTATTTGATTTCCACAGAAAACGGAATTGCAATAGAAGTTTACGAAACCGACACCGAACCGATGCGAAAAATCAAAGAATTTATGGCGATTTACGGCATTGCCGATATCAAAATGCGGATGCTGAAAATACCGGAATTGAAACTCATAATGGGTTTTCCGCAAAATTATACGCTCATCGGAACGCAGGCGGAACAAAAAAAATACATCGGCAACGCCGTAGAAGTAAATATGGCGCGAGTGCTTTGCGAGGCGTTGGTCGCAGAAAATTTTAGAACCATAAAAATATAGAGATATGAAACACCGCACAATAAAATTCACCTACGAGGGAAAAGACTACGAGCATACGTTTGATATAATTTCAAACAATTTTATGGACTTTACAATAGAGAACGGTAAGTTCCGAGTAGTTTATAGCAGTTACGAAAATACCATTTGTGTTTTTCATCGGAATCCGATAGGCAGAGACAACTTATTTTATGCAGAACAAATAAAATAATTTATTAAGAAAAAACAAAAGAGATATGAAAACATTTGAACAAGCGGCGGCAGACGCCATAAGAAAATGGTATAGAAGAATAACCGATGACACGAGCCAAGAAGAATCGTTTTTAAATGGTTTTATCTCAGGCGCAAACTTCGCTCAAACTTGGATTCCGGTAGAAGATGAATTGCCGGATTTTGACGTGGAAGTTCTTGTGAAAATGGAACCTTTTGGTTTTACGGTTTCAAAAAGAGAATTGAAGGGTGGGCGTTTCACGATGGAAGAACTTGGTGTTAAAGTAACCCACTGGCGACCGATTGAATATAAATAAAAAAAATTGAAACGTTATGAATTACGAAACTTTTAAAAATCAATTCCGGCAATCTTATGAAAATTCCGGATTGAGAGAGGTTTACAAAGAGAAAGTAAACCTCGTAAAAACAAAGATTATCGCCGAATTTAGAAAAAGCGGCTACGAAAGGTTTGTTGATTTTCAAATGGAAAAACTCAATTCCGTAGATACCAACATCACTTCCGAAAATCACGAGGCAATAGGCTTTTACATCACAGCACTTACCGAAATAAATCCGAAAACAGATTTATAAAATGGAAACTTTTAAAAAAATAAATTCCCACACGTGGATTTTGACAGACGAGGCAAAAAATTTTCAAAAAACACAACGCTACATTGATGAGCAACCGTTTTCCAAAAGCAAAAATTTCACCGAAAAAAAGCAGGAATCCGCGAGCCATAAGCCGAATTACGAAGAACTTTTATCCAATGTTTTTGCATCACAAAAATTTATCGGACAAAAAAACTTTCATAAAATCATCAATGAAAACTTTGGCGGAAACGCCACTTACCACCGAAAAAAAATGATAAACCTAAACCTAATTACCCAAAAAAATCACTTAATAAAACTAATTTAAAAACAATGTAATATGAGCAAACAACAAACATCAAGCAAAGGAATAGGCTTTTTAGGCTTATTAACTCTCGTATTTATAACGCTAAAACTAATAAAAATCATTGGCTGGAGTTGGTGGTGGGTGTTAAGTCCCTTATGGATTCCGGTAGCGTTAATGCTATTATTTATGGTAATATTTATAATAGTTCGAGCAATAAAAATTAAATATTCAAAATAATGAGATATGAAGGAAAACAAACCAAAACCACCGCAAACACCAAGCGTAACCATAAAAAGTAAATTGTTCAAAATCAATGTAAATATCTCAAAATATCCATCCGGAAACACGAGATACAAAAGCGAAAAGTACATTGTTTTGGTACTTGCTTTTTCATATTCCGATGCTTTGGAAGCGGCGGAAAATATGTTTGAAGATTTTTTTAAGAAAAATTCCGAAATGTATATAAAGAGCGCTATCGGACACGAGATTCAATACGACACTTTTTTAAATATAATCGAGACGAGGGATGAAAATTAAAAAATTCACAAAACCGCGAGAGTTTTACCTCTCCTACAGTATGATTGATACACTGAATCGGTATATATGGGATTTGGAATTTGAACGCGAGTGCTTCATAAAACATCAAAATTTTTCTGAAGCAGAATGTCGGGAAAAACTTATTGAACATTTCAAACAATCTTTAAAAGAGTTTGAAAATCAAGGATATATCATCACATAAATTATATAAAAAGAACAAAATGCCTTACATCAAACAAGATTTCATTGATCGCCTTTTGCAGGATTCCGATATTTTGGATGTTTTCCAAAGATTCGGCGATGAGCCACAAAGAAAAGGTGTAAACTATTTCTGCACTTCGCCGTTCAACGCCGAAAAGACACCGAGTTGTTTAATCAGCCAAAAAACACAACGATTCAAAGATTTCAGTAGCGGAAAATTTGGAGACGTGATTTCCTATTTGATGCAGAAAAAAACGATTTCATATCCGGAAGCCATCGAAGAATTAGCCAAACTGCAAGGAAAATCAATCGAATATGAAAACCCCGAAATCGCAGAAAAAATACAGGAAAAGCAGAAAAAAAATGCCGAACTCCGAAAATATTTAGAGGCATTGGTTCTGAAATTTCAAGAAGAATTAAGAAAACTTCCGCCCGGTCATCCGGCGTGGCTCGAACTCGAAAAACGAAAATACAATTCCGAAGATATTGAAGAATGGAAAATCGGTTTTGCCCCCGGAAACGGATTTATTTACAATCTTTTTAAAGATGCCGGAAATGTAGAAGCCGGAAAAAAATTAGGACTGATTAACGATAAAAATCAAGACAAATTATGGAACAAACTTATTTACCCGATATTTGACGACAGAGATAAAATCACAGGTTTTGCCACTCGAAATTTAGACGAAATTTCAGATTTTGCAAAATGGATGAATCCGCCGGAAAACGAACTCTACCAAAAAGAAAAAATACTTTTCGGGCTGAACATCGCCAAAAATGCCATTGTAAAACAAAACCGAGTTTGGATTGTAGAAGGTTATAATGATGTGATTTCCTTTCATAAATTCGGAATAGAAAACACAGTATCGGTTTCGGGAACCGCATTGTCGGAAGTGCAAATCCAAATGCTGAAAAAACTCACTGCAAAAATTACACTCTGTTTTGACGGCGATTCTGCCGGAAAACGCGCCATTTCAAAATACGTTCCAATTCTCATTTCCAAAGGTTTTTCCGTAGAAGTTTGCCAACTTCCGGAAACCGATCCGGACGATTTCACCCGACAAAATGCCGAAAACATAAACGAAAATGTTTCTTTAGAAAGTTCCCTGCAACCCTTCATTATTTCGGGATTCAACGTTTTGCTGTTGGAAAAACTTCAAGGCGATGAACTCGACAAATCCAACGGCATCAAAGAAATCATCAAAGTAATTTCAAAAATTCCGGACATTTCGCTTCAAAATATTTATAAGGAAAAATTAATCAAAGAATCCAAAACAAAACAGGCGTTCATCAATCAATTAATTAAAGAGCAAGAAAGCGAAAACATCCGAAAAATCAATACCGAAAACGAAACTTATATTTTTCCGAACAACATCACAACGCCGCAGGATCAACTGATACCGATTATTGAAAAATACCAATTATTTGTTTCGGACAATCAAATTTTTGTTCTCGAAAATCTCGGAAGTCCGCCGTATTTTTTCAAATCAATCAGCAATTTTTCGTTGGAAATTCTGCAACACATGAACGATGAAAAATATCCGGCGAAACTCCTCCGAATTTGCAACATCAAAGGCGAAGAAAGAATTTTTGACGCTCCCGCAGATTCTTTGGCTGCTCCACTCGAATTTAAAAAACTTTGCGCGCGGCAGGGAAATTACCAATGGAACGGAAACATCAAAGAACTCGACAAACTCACGGCGTATTTATACGATAAAATGGGCGTTGGCAGAAAAGTAGATGTTTTGGGTTGGAATACTGAAGGATTTTATTGTTGGAACAATTCGGTAACCATTCCCGAAAATCCCAACATTGAAATCGATAAAAACGGAATTTTCCACTACGATAACCACACTTACTACGTTCCATCGGCGAATGAAATCTATCGAAACAACCCCACGAAATTCGCACAGCAAAAACGAATTGTGCTTAAAAATTCCACACATTCTTTGGAAGAATATTTGGATATGATTATGAAAGTTCACGGCGATTTTGGAATTATCGGAATCCTTTTCGCCTTTGCTTGCGCGCATCAAGACATCGTAGTAGATGTGGCAAAAGGTTTCCCGATTTATTTTCTCTTCGGACCGCCGTCCACCGGAAAAGATGAATTGTTCGGTTGCATCAAAAAAATGTTCGGTATTTCCAAAACCGATTTTATAAATCTCGAAAATAAACAATCCACCGGAAAAGCAAAACTCCGGAGTTTCGGTGAATTTTCAAATATGGTGGTTCATCTTTCGGAATACACGAATGGCGACAAAGAAATTGACGGAATGTTGAAAGGACTTTGGGATCGAGGTTCCTACAAACGCGCAACGATAGATTCCGCAGTTTCTACCGATTCATTCCCGATTTTAAGCGCGGGAATCGTTACCGGAAATCAATCGCCGACAGACGAAGCCGTTCTCACGAGATTAATTTTTGGCGAAATGATGAAAAACCAATTCACGCCGGAAGAAAAGCAAAATTTTGAAAAATTAAGTTTAATGACCAATGATGAAGTTACCGGCTACATGCAGAAAGTAATTTGGCACAGAAAATTGTTTGAGGCAAAATTTTCAGACAAATTCAATATGTATAAAAAGAATTTGAGTTTACGAGAATCGTTCAGAGGAGCCATTGACAGAATCATTACCAACTATTCAATTCTCGGAGCCACACACGAAATTTTGAGAGAAACCAACGATATTATTTTTCCGTTTACGCCAAATGAAATGCTTGCCGTTTTCGACAAATTCGTGCAAAATTTAAGATTAAAATTAGATTCCGCGAATGTACTTACCAAGTTCTGGGATGTTTTTGTATGGTGTTTGCGCGGCAACGAAACGATGAAATTGGTACTTGACAGAGATATAAAAATTGAAGGAAATTTGCTGTATATAAGATTTACGGAAGTGTTTAACCGCATTCAGCCGGAATGGTTTCCACGTTTCGGCGAATCTTGCCAAAACAAAACCACGATTGCTGAAAAACTGAAAACGTCATCTTATTGGATTGAGGAAACAAAATCCACACGATTTGGAAGCAGTGTAAACACGTCTGCTTATGTTTTGAATTTGGATAAAATTCCGAACAGTGAAGAAATAAGATTTGCGACAGAATGGCAACGAATTACCGAATATGAAAAAAATACAGGTGTAGGAACTTTATACGAATCCCCTGCAACCCCTTATAATAATAGTAGTGAAAGCAAAAACGATGACGATTTTGTTTTTTAAAAAAAATGTTGGAAACACATAAAAACAGCGTTTTCAGTTTCCAACAAATCCAACAAAATGTAAATATCTAATAATCAATTAATTAAATAAAAAATAAGTATTAAATTTGTTGGAAAACCTGTTGGAAGTTGTTGGAAGTTGTTGGAAGCGTGTATCCTGTTTCCAACAACTTCCAACAGAAAAAACAAAACCGCCTTTGTAAATATTTGAAAATCAGCATTGTTGGATTTGTTGGATTGTTGGAAGTCGTTTTTGCGTTTTTACCCCGAAAAAAAAAATTAAACATTAAATAAAAAAATTATGCCAATACCAAAACATAACCTTTTGCCCAATCCGGAAAATCCACTTTTAAAAGAGATGGAAAGAAAAGGAATCGGATTTTCGCCATTGGTGATGTGCGAATTTTTTGAAGGAATGGATGTTTTGCAGATTTACGGCGAAAAAACTAAAGAATATATTTATGCGTTGTATTTTTCCGGCAAACTCGTTGGTCACGCTTATTTTGGAGACACTTTGAAGTCGGAAGATATTATGAAGATTCAAGAAAAATATTTTCCGCCGACTTGGGACAGGATTCAAGAATACGTCAATAAAACCTCAGAAGTTTGGTATGGTAAATACGATCAATCGCAATACGCTTTTGTGATGGAAAGAACTTTGAAAAAAATTTGAAATGGAAAGAATATCAATTTGTTTGCAGGTTCCGAAATACCTTAAAAAAGTGCTTTTGGTGAAATTTGGCGAAAAATATCAAGCCAAAGAAAATCATTGGTTCGGAATTTTGGTGATTAATATTCTGCAACGAAAATCGGACAGCAAATATCATTTCCGAAAGGAAAATAACGATGAATGTTTTTGTTTTACAATAAGTTATGAAAAGGCTCGGAAAAAAGGTTTTTCCATTTCCGAAAATAAAATGAAAAGCATTGTGCGATCGATCGACAGAAATTTTCGAGAGGAAATGTATTATCACGCTGTTTTGAATCACATCAATTATTCGATTGATTATAAAATCAGCATCGAAAATTTTTTAGACAGTTACGACATCACGGAAGATGAATTGCCTTACGAAACTTTGAGAAAAGATTTTAACAGGAATAAAACCCAGATTATTAAAAAAATTAGTGGTTAAAAAAGAGACAAAAAAATATATTTGCTTTTGGCTATTGGCTTATGGCAAATTGCTATCAGATAATCGCCAATAACAAAAACATTAATACAAATAATATGGAACAATTTAACAACAAATCCGAGACTTTTTTTCGGGAAATCCGAAAAATAGAAATTTACAAAAGTGAAACCGTGCAATATATTGATAATTATAACGGTGTTTTTCCAAATTCAAATACAGCACTTTATGTTTTTGATGTGGTTCCCGATAGTTTTTCACGAGAAATCAAACGCAAAAAAACGGCAGATAACTATTATCACGAAATCAATATTGAATTTCCGTTGCTTAAGATAGATACTGCCAATGTTGGTAAATATCAAAGTTATTTTAATGATAAAAAATTTGCAGTGATTTTGATTTCCAACACCGAAAAAACATTGCTCGGAAACCATCGTGAACCGCTAACAATAGAGATTTTCGATGAAAAAACAGATGATAATTCCGGAAATGATAAATATATTTTATCCATCACCGGTGAAACCATCATCAATCCGAAATTACAAAATTTGTAGTCCTTTCCAAAACATCAATATTTTTTTTTGTTTGCCGTGAAATAAATAAGATGCACGGACAGAATTTTATATTCAATCAGCCATTATGTATGGATAGGGATTATCTCTTTTCCGCCATTCCTAATTTTATTATAGGAGCGCAACAAAAGACATTTCTAACGCCCGATGAGATTGACGCAGAATTTAAGGCAAAATTGAATGCTCAAATATTGTCCGCACAAAATTCCGGAGCCAATAAATATCCGGTTATTATCGATATCATTGGTTTAATTGTAAAATATTCCGATTGGTGGTACACAGGAACCCAAACCATTATTCAGATTTTGAAAAATTTTGAAGCCAACGAGAACATTTCCGGTGTGGTTTTAAATATAGATTCCGGCGGCGGATTTTTGTCCGGAACCTCGGAACTTGCCAATTTCATCTTTAATATGGAAAAACCAACAATCGGATTTACGAATGGTTATGTTTGTTCCGCCGCAAATTGGATTTATGCCGCTTGCAAACATAGAATGGCATCGCCATTTTCCGACAAAATAGGAAGTATCGGTGCATTTATTTCATTTCAAGATTTCACAGCATTATTTGAAAAATACGGTGCAAAATACTATGAAATATACGCGCCGCAATCCTCCGAAAAAAATATTGAATTTCGGGAATTAATGAAGGGAAACGAGAAATTGTATGAACAATCTTTAAAAGAAAGTGTAGATCTGTTTATTTCGGAAATGAGAAGATTTTACGGCGAAAATTTGAAAGATGACGGACACGTTTTTGCCGGAAGAACTTACAAACCGGCGGACGCGCTTAAAATCGGATTGGTGGATGAACTCGGAACTTTAGAAGATGCATTGCAAAAATTTTAATCATAAATATTTTAAAAATGAAATTTCAAAAATTGGCAGCGTTGCTTGTACTTGGCTCGATTGAATTGCACAGCAATTTTTTCGGAACTAAAAAGCCATTTGCAAAGTTTGACGAGGATCAACTTCAGAAAATAGAAGATGATCTGGTGGAAAAAGACACTTCCGCTTTGGATGAAAAAATTTCGGAGCAGGAAGAGACGATTAAAGGTTTAAATACCGAAAAATCGGAGATTGAAAATGCTGTAAATCAAGCATTAGAATTGAACGGTATAAAAATACCGGAAGGCGCAAGCATCACCGATGCCGTAGCCTTGATTGGACAAACGTGCAAAACGTACGGCGATTCAAAAGAAACGCATACCGTTGTAAAAACAGACGGAATCGACAAAGGCGATGATGGCGATTCGGAAGTTTTTGCCCACGAAAAAGTTTTGAACGACAGAAGCAAATTTCCAACCCTAAAATAAAAAATTATGTTTGATACACAGGAAATAAAACAAGCGATTGTTGGATGGTTGAATAACAATCCGACAGCATTTCAGGCGGCGTTGCTTTCTGATAAAATTTTTATCAGCAAATACGCACAGAGAATTTCAAAAGTAAACGGCGCATACGGAAACGTCATCTCTTTGATGGGACACGTTGTGCAGGCGTATTATTCAAAAACTTTTACGCCTTTCACCGATGTTCGTTTCAAAGCAAAAAAAATGGACACTTTTCGCCAAAAGGTGGATTTTCAAATTGATCCCGCAGACATTCTCGGAACGATTTACGCCGACAAATTCGATGAAGGCAAAAATCCGAAAGACAAAGCCATTACCAAAGAAATGGTGCAAATGGTTCTTGCCAAAATCATTGACGATTGCGATTGGCTCTCGGTGAATGGTGTTTATGATGCCAATAAAGTCGGAATCACTCCGCCGGAATTTGGTTTTTCAATGGACGGATTGAACGAGGTTTTGGCAAACATCGTTGCCGCTTCTCAACCGTATTTCATTCCGGGTTCTGCCGTAACCGCAAACAACATTCTTACGGAAATGACGGCTTTTGAAAAAAATCTGCCGTCAATGGCAAAACCGAAAGTGAAATATATCTTCACCTCTCAAGAAGATGTGGAAGAATATCAAGAAGCGTATGATGACGCTTACGGACTTCGACCAAGTTTTGACCAAAACGGAGCAACCAAAACCAGATTTGGCAAACGTGAAATCGTAGGAATTCCGGGACTAACCAAAGGAACCATTTTTGCCACCATTGACAAAAACTTCCTTGAATTAGTGGACGTTGTGGAAAATCCGGCAAAAATTACGGATATTCAGGTGGAAAACAGAATTGTAAAATTGCTCGGCGAATTTTCATTGGCTTACGATTTTGCGATTGACCAATACCTTTATGTTCACACTGCGGACGGAGGTAAAAATCTCGGATTGAACGATTCTACGATGAACAAATTGTTCTACCCGAACGAAAGTAAAATCAGTTAATATTTAAAATCGTTTTAACTATGTCAAATAAAAAAGAAATTTCCGATGCTTTAACGCCGGAAGAAATAGAAGCAAAATACGCCGAACTTGATGCTATGCAAGCACAACTTGACGAGCATCAAGCGGCGATTGATGCGGAAATAGCAGCACAAGAAGAAAAATCCGCCGAACTTGCGGACCTTGCGGCTGCTTTGGAACAAAAGGAAAAAGATTTGGAGGAACGCGAAGCGGCAGTTCTGACTGCTGAAGCGAAAACTTCTGAAGTTAAAAAACCGGAGCCGGGAAAAAAATTCACTTTTGAAGGTGTAGAATACAAATTCAAAGATTCTTCGCCCAAGAAAATCAGAGTGAACGGCAGTGTGAAAACTCAAGCCCAATTGGTAAAAGATGAAGATGCATTACTTCAATTGGTTGGCGGTAATAGTGGTTTAATCGAAAAAATTTAAAAAAATGGCAAATTGTTTTGAAGACACAAAAATTGAAAATGTAGATCACTGCCCGAATGACGAATCTGTCGGAGGTCTCGCAGTGGATTTGTTTTACGTTCCGAAGGATCACATCGATGCGTATTTACTTCCGGTAGTTACACCTTCCTCGAAGTATGTGGAAAGAATCTCGCTTCCGGCGAACGCAATCACTTTGAAGGCGCAAAAATCTTGGAAAAAAATATCTGTAATGGTTGATGAAAACGAACTTACCAGCACTTTAGTCGGTAACAAAGGAAACAAAAAATCCAAAGTAGAAATGGATGTTTTGATTCCGAATTTCACAGCCAAAAATATCGGTTTCCAAGATGCACACAAAAATACGCCGATGATTTTTGCGGTTGCCGATTCCACAGGTCAAAAATGGGTAATCGGAACGCTGAACGCTCCCGCCCAGTTTGAAACTTCCGATGCGAAAACCGGCAAAAAATACGATGACAATTCGGGAATCACCGGAAAAATTTCGGCGAACACCAAATTGTATGCGTTGCAGGACGACATCGTGGTAGAGCCGGATGTTTAACCATAAATAACAAAATCTGATGAATAATACAGGCGTTGTTTTAGCGGTTGCGATTGGTTCAACAGTGTTTTTAAGAACCGGTGGAACTTTACCACTTTCATCGGTTCCCGAAAACGCTTACGAACTTTTGGAATCGGGAGCCACTTATTTAAAGTTGAATTCCGATGCGGAAGAAATTTTATTGACTTGGGAAAAAGAGCGATTGCAGAACTTTTTGCAACTGCGAAAATCTCAAGGAATGGATTCGGATGTGAAAATTTTGGAAAAGGTGCTTAAAAAATTATCGAAACCAAAAAGTAACAAGGGGATTAATCCCCTTGCTGAAGTATGATTTTTTTAAAGTTTTTTAATTTTTTACCTCTCTCATTCGAGAGGTTTTTTTAATGGTTATGACTGCCGAAGAAAAACATAAACAAAATATTGAACTCTACCTTAAAAACGGAGGTTCTGAACGAATTAGCAAACAATATGAAGTGCCATCGCTCGCTAATCGTGCAAAAATTTCTTTTCTTATTTCTAATTTAAAACCGAAAATATCAAGCCCCCTGTCCCCCGAAGGGGGAAAAGATGGCAAAACCGAAACGCCAATTATTAGGAATTTTCCCCCTTCGGGGGACAGGGGGCGTTTAGGTTTAATTGCCAATTATCCTGTGGAATTGCATTCATCTTACAATGAAGCCATTTCTTTGTGGTTGAATTTATGCAGTTTGAAAATAAAACTCAACGAAATTCATTCCGAAGATGAAACCGCCGCTTACGACATTCAAACAGAGATGCTCGGAAAGTTGCAAAAATTTGAGAGAATGCGAAAGTCGTTGGATCATTACAACGAAACCAAACGAATTTTACCGACTGAAAGCAAAGCGGATTTTTCCAAATTGTCTGAATTGGAATTGGATAAAGAACGCCGTAATCTTGCCTCTTTAATCTGCAAGCGAAAAAAAACCATCGCCAAAATGGAAAGCGATTTGCCGGAAAAATCGGCATCGAATTATCAAAAAAAAATATCGTCTCTGAACCGAAAAAAGGAACAATTAGAGGAGTTAATTTTGAATGAGGAAAAAATAAAAGATTTGATGATGTGATTTTATGTCCTTTATTCAAAAGCGAATATTTATGAAAATTGCCGGAATTCTCATCGGGAGGAAATAAACGTCCTCCACTCAATCTAAAGATCTCAACTTTTAAACTCGAAGTATAAATACTCCACCAGTGGGGGACGAAAAGTCTTCTTTGGTGGAGTATCTATGTTTAAAAGTTGAGAACTGCAAAATTAGTTTAAAAGTATGAGAAAAGAAAAATCTGAACGCGAAATTTTACCGCCTTTGGAGTGGTACACCGTAAAAAGAAAAGTATCGGACTTGATTCCCTGCGATTTTAATCCGAGACAAATTACGGAAGAAGAACTTAATCGCTTAAAAGTAAGTCTTGAGCGATTTAATCTTGTCGAAATTCCGGCGATTGATATTGACAATGTTTTGCTTGCCGGACATCAAAGGATTGCCGCATTGTTTTTGCTCGGACGTGGAGGTGAAGATATAGATGTCCGAATTCCAAACCGAAAATTGACGGAAGAGGAATTTAAGGAATATATGCTCCGAAGCAACATCCACAACGGCGAATTTGATTGGAGCAAAATAGAAGAGTTTTTTCAGGATATTGATTTGGAAGGTATCGGAATGGATGTAGATGCCTTTTCGGAATTTCTCAAAGAAAATGCTTTTGTTCCGGATGAAGAGGAAGGTGATTTCGATCCCGAACCTCCGGTAGAACCTAAGTCGGCGATTGGCGATTTGTTTGAATTAATATCATCTCAAAAGGGCATAAAACACGTTGTTCTTTGTGGAGATTCTACTTTATCGGAAAGTTATCGGCGGATTCTTTCCGGCGAAAAATTTAATCTCATTGTAACGGATCCGCCTTACAACGTGAATTATGAAGGAGGCACGAAAGAGAGATTGAAAATTCAGAATGACAATATGTCTGATGATGAATTTTACAGTTTTCTTTACCTATTTTATCAGGAGTGTTTTATCAATTCCGAGTTAGGCGCGCCGATTTATGTTTTTCACGCCGATTCGGGAGGTTCTAATTTCCGAGCCGCATTAACATCTGCGGGTTTCAAATTGTCTCAATGTTTGGTTTGGGCAAAAAACCACATTGTTATGGGGCGGCAGGATTACCATTGGAAACACGAGCCTATTTTATACGGATGGAAAGAAGGTGCTTCCCACACTTGGTATTCGGATAGGAAACAATCAACAATTTTGGAATTTGATAAACCTCAAAGAAGCGAGGAACATCCGACAATGAAACCCTTGGATCTCATTAGTTATTTGATAAAAAATTCATCAAAACAAAAAGATATTGTCGGCGATTCTTTTCTCGGTTCCGGTTCCACGCTTATTGCTTGCGAGATGACTTGGAGACAATGTCGAGGCGTTGAGTTGGATCCTCGTTTTGCGGATGTGATTATCCGGCGTTGGATTAAATATATGAATGACAATAATTTATCTTTTGATATTCGGAAAAACGGACAAAAATTAACGCAGGAACAAATTGAGGAAATAAGTTTGAAATAACCAATGGACGCTAATTTAAGAACACCGATTTCATACTACGGCGGAAAACAAAGTATGCTGAAAAGCATTTTACCTTTGATGCCGGAACACCGAATTTACTGCGAGCCGTTTTTCGGTGGCGGTGCAGTGTTTTGGGCTAAAAAACCTGCGAAGAGAGAATACATTAATGATTATAACGGAATGGTGGTTAATTTCTATGAACAGATAAAAAGCAATTTTCAGAAATTAAAAAAAATTATTGATGCAACTCCTTTTTCACGAGACTTATACAGGAACGCCCTTATAATTTATGAAAATCCGCACATTTTCAAACCTGTTCGTAAGGCTTGGGCGTTTTGGGTTGCTACGAATTGCGGTTTCAACAATCAAATAGGGAATTTAAGCACTTCCGAGAAGAGACCTAATTCGGTAGCAAATAAACGAAAAGAATTTAACAAAGAACTTTCCGATCGGTTGGATAAAGTTTTCATTGAAAATATCGATGCCATAGAAATAATCCGGCGTGTAGATGATAAAAATGCGTTTTTTTATATTGATCCGCCTTATGTTGGTGCAAATCAAGGACATTACGGCGGTTATACTCAAGAACATTTTAATCAACTGTTGGAGTGTTTATCAAAAATCAAAGGTAAATTTATGTTAAGCAGTTATCCGAATGACCAACTTTCGCAATATATAAAGGATTTTGATTGGAAAACAGACGATAAAGAATTGAACTTAACAGCAGGCGGAAGTTCCGAAAAAAAGAAAACAGAATGCCTTACGATGAACTATAATATTCATCAAAACACTTTATTCGTAATTTATTGAAAATAAATGAGATATAACTTGCATGTTAAAATTAATGTAGCGTACTTTGCTGTGTAAATAATTGAATATCAATAATAAAATGACACAGCAAGAAATTTTAAACAGTAACTGGACAAAAACAAAAAAAGCGGAAGCCTTATTTGATTTAGGATTTACCAGACATCAGGTTGCAGAACTTATCACAAGCGGAAATTATGGTTTTGCATACAACATTTGGAAAAAATGGAATGACCGCCGAACTTCACAACCGCAACCAAGCATCCCGATAGATTTTGAATTTGAATTTAGCAGAAAATTCGGTGTGGAGATTGAATTTTTTGGCGCACAAAACAACACCTTGACACAAAATTTTAGAGCGGAAGGTTTGGAAATAAGAAACGAAAACTATAACCATGACACCAGACCGCATTGGAAATTTGTATCGGACAGTTCAATAAGCGGTTTCAACGCTAAAGAATTGGTAAGCCCAATATTGCAAGGCAATGCAGGATTGAAAGATTTTAGAAAAGCCTGCAAAGCGTTAAGAATTTCAAACGCACAAGTAAATACTACCTGCGGCGTACACGTTCACCTCGATGCCAACGATTATTCGATTGAGAATTTTAGAACGCTTGTAAAAAATCAATATTTAATTGAAAATCAAATTGATAAAATAATGCCAAAAAGCAGAAGGGCAAATAACAACAGGTTTTGTCAAGGTTTTAGAAACAACGCTCAAAACACGTTTTTTCAAAAAATAGACGCAAAAGAAACCGTAACCGAACTTGCACGTTTTTTCAACTCAAGATATTTTAAATTGAATTTACAAAGTTATCAAAGACACGGAACGGTAGAATTCAGACAACACGGTGCAAGCACTAACTTTTTAAAAATAAAAAATTGGATTTTGATTTGTGCGAGATTGGTTGAATTTTCAAAACAAAACATTTTATTAACGAATATAAATCAAATATTAGATGAAAACTTACAAGAATATGTTGAGGACCGCGAGTTGGCACTTGCATAAAAAAAATCACTATCTTTACCCTCAACTTATGAGGGTAAAGATTAGAGATAACAATCAGACTTTTACAGCCATCTCCGACTACGATGTGGTGTTGTTTCTTTGGCAAAATTCTTTTCAGAAGGAGCCAACGATTGAAAAATTTATGTTGGAATATGCGAGGCGCGCGGTTTTGAATAACGATGAAGACATCCGCGCAACGTCCGTCAGCGAATTTGTAGAAGATTTGGAAAAATTCCGGCATATTGAAATCGCCGATAAACAGGGATTAAACTGAAATGTCAAAAAAAATTTACTTGTCAAAGTGTCAAGTAAACTATTTAATTATTTACACAAAGCCTGATAAATTCGGGCTTTTTTTTGTCCTTTTACCGCAATTTTAACAAAGATATTTTCGCTGTATGGATATGGTAAAATACACGAAAGACAATGCCTTTTTAAGGATAAAAGCGTGGTATATTGATGAAGATTCCGTGCAACTTTCCGGCGATGATATTCGGAAAAAAGACAGAATGGTGCATATTTGGGGCTTGAGAATTAACAATAAATATTCTCGGCATCAGGTCATCCAAATTGTAATGCGGGATCATAAAATTTCGCAGGCAACGGCTTATCGTGATTATATGCTTTCTCAGCAACTTTTCGGTGATATTGACAATGTGAACATCGCCGCCGAAAGAATGGTATTGGCTGAGAGTTATTGGAATCTTTATCAAATGTCGCTGAAAAAAGGGAACGAGGAAACGGCGCGCAAATGCCTTGATTCTTACAAATCTCTTTATAATTTCCTTGACACGTCTCAAAAAATCGATCCTAAAAAATTGGAGGCATCCAATTATATTCTGCGGCTTCCGAGAAATACCAATAAATTAATCAGCAAAATGCTTTCGGCGGGAGTGGTGGATTTTAACTCTCTGGATGCGGAAGATGTGGAATTTAAAGAAGTAACGGATAACCAAGAAGATGACGAAGATGTTTCATAATTCGCAATATCATATCATGCCGACTCGGAATATTGAGTTGAATTTGATGCAGGCTGCCGCCGTGCTTTCCAATAAGAAACTTAAAATTCCGAACATCAATATCGAAGCGGCGCGCGGAACCGGGAAATCAACGGTACTCGGTTGGTTCATCAAAGAAGCGGTGAAACAAATGCCGCGCTCGACAGGAATCATTGTCGGCGAAACATTTGTTCAGATTAAATCTCGAACACTGCCATCGACAAAGGAAGGTATGGAAATGTTCGGGCTTTATGAAAGTATTGATTATGTAGTCGGCAGATGCGGAAGGGAGCTCGGTTTTGAGATGCCTTTTCAGGCTCCGGATTCGTGGGCAAACGTTATTCATTTCCGAAATGGAACGATTGCCGTAATGGTTTCGCTTGACAATCCTAATTCCGGACGTGGTCTCAATGCTTATTGGGTTATCGGCGATGAGGCGGCTCTACTTACTTACGAGAGACTTTACAACAATGTCATTGCTACGAACCGCGCAAAGAAAGTAATATTCAGCAAAGCATCAATGCTTCACGCACAAGTATTTGTTTCATCTGTGGCAATGACTAAAAAAGGCGAATGGTTTACGGAGCGCGAGAAACTTTCAAAAGAGAATCCTGTCAAGTATTGTTTTATCAAAGCCAATGCTTATGTGAACGCACACAATCTAAAAAGCGGATGGATTGATGATATGAAAAAGGAAGCGTTGTCGGTAACTTTATTTAACGCCGAAATTCTCAACATCCGTCCCAAAGGTGTGCAAGATGGATTCTATGCCCAATTAAAGGAACATCATTATTATCAATTCAAATACAATATTGATTTGCTCGGTGGTGTTGCTGAAGATTACAAACCAAGTTGCAAATACGATAGTGATTTGGTGCGTGGGATTCCCTTGCAAATGAATCTCGATTTCGGTGGCAATATTAATTGTATGACGGTGTCTCAATTCCTCAAGAGTATTAATACGGTGAACTTTATTAAAGAATTCTTTCGCAAGCATCCGAACATTTTGGATGATGTGGTTCAGGATTTCATTGATTACTACGAGCCGCACAAAGCAAGTTGCAATGAAGTCCATATCTACAGGGATAAATCCGGAAACAAAAAAGAGGCGAACAGCAAAACCACGTTGGCTGAAGATGTAATCAATAAGTTGCGCGCCGCCGGATGGAAAGTGATTGATAAAACACCCAACACCAACAATCCGGGACACTTGGCAAAATATAAACTTATAAATTATATTCTTGCGGAAAACGATGCTCGATTGCCCTTGGTTCGCATCAATGCGGATAATTGTCCGAATCTTATCATCTCAATGGAAAATGCACCGCTAAAAGGCGATGACGCTTTCGAGAAGGATAAATCTTCGGAACGAAGCAAGGTTACGCTTCAAGAACATGCTACTCACTTCTCTGATACATTGGACTACAATCTCTTTTGGCAGTTCTGGCACTTGATAGACTATCGTTTTCAATCATCATTTCCGGTTACAAATCTTCAACTTTCTACTTAGTGATTACAGCCTCACATATTTCGTGATTTTTACAAACGGAAATTGTAGAAATGGATAAGGCTGCGAGTGTCCCCTACGTTATTTTTTGATAAAGATTTTAATTTTAAGAACGTTAAAAAATTGATTTTCAAAATTATATTAAAAAAAATATGAGAAACGAGGGTGTATTTTGCTATAAAAAAAACGTGTCCTTTTCTTTCGGTTTTTGCATTATCATATTTGGCGTGTGCAAAATCAAATGTTTTTGAGTGAAGTTATCAAAGAGATGAGAAAATTGGACGATAAAAAAAATCCAATTCCTTTTGATATTACTATTCGGACTTATAATCAGCAAAATAAATCCGGCGGAAGATTGGTATCTTATGAAAATGCTACGTTGATGCAGGCTCCGAAAAATACCGGAAAAATCCGACTGTCTCAAAATATTGATTTTAAAAATCCGAACCATTGGGAAAACCACACAAGGAACTTAAAAACCAATGCCGGAATAAAGAAAATAAACATCTTTTTTATCATTAAATATAATGGTTGTGATGTTGTGTTGTAACTAATTATTTATAAAATAAATGGAAATTGCCAAAGATATTTTTGCTGTTGGAGGTAGCGGCGGTGCTGTGATGGTTTTTAACAAAATTAAAAATCCGACACACTCCAATTTTAAATACAGCAAAGGGAACGATGCTCTCATCGGGGATAAGTGGTTGCCTTGGGGCGATAACAATTTGTATCCGCAAGAATTTGCTGTAAAATTAGACAAAACAGGCGTTGCCATCGGCGGATTAAAAGTTTTGACGGCGGTGCATTTCGGAACGGGATTTCAATTATATCAAGGTGTTGAAACTGACGAAGATATCACATTCAAAGAGCGATTAGCATCCTCGTTTCCGGAGATAAACGATTTTTTTTCCCGATGCAAATTCAATATCGGAATCGCCGAAATCATCCTTGATTTTGAAACTTGGGGGCTTGCGTTTCCCGAATATTTGCTGTCGCCGAACGGTGATAAAGTGATTTCCATCCGCCGAATAAAAGCCGCCGATGTTCGTTTTGCGGAACCGGATAAAAACGGAATCATCAATAGTATCGGCGTGAACACCGATTGGGAAGATTTCAAAGAAGAAAACACAGCCGTAGTTCCCTGTTTTAATGCCAATGTTCCGATTAACGAAATCAAAGATTATTGCAAACAAAAAGGAATTTTAAAATTTACAATTCCGGTGATTGATACGCTTCTTGCCGAAAAAACCTATCCGTCTGTCGGTTGGCATTCATCGTTTAAAAACGGTTGGGTGGATGTCGTTTTATCGTTGCCGGAATATAAAAAAGCGATGTTTACACAACAACTCAACGTGAAATATTTAATTCACGTTGCCGATGATTATTTTTCACACGTTTACGGATTTGACGTTTGGCAAACATTCACACCGGAAGAGCAGCAAAAAAAACGAGCGGAATTGGTCGATCTTGTAGATAATGAATTGCGGGGAAACAAGGCTTCGGGAAAATCAATCATATCGCCGTTTTTCAGGGATCGGGACACCGGAAATGAAATCAAAGGAATTATTATTGAAACCATCAGCCAACCGCAATCCAACGGCGATTTCTTATTGGATGGTTCCGCCGCAAATTATGAAATACTTACGCCGATGGGCGTTGATCCGTGTTTAATCAACGGCGGTGCTTTCGGTGGAAAATCTTTGAGCGGTTCGGGTTCAGACAAGCGAGAGGCGTGGACAATTCTTTGTGCGAAATTTCCGATCCGCCAAATTCGTACGCTTCAGATTTTTGAGAACATCAAATATTGGAACGATTGGGATCCTACTCTTTTCGGAAAATTTCCGAATACGAATCTCACGACTTTGGATAAAAATCCGAACGGACAAACCAAAATTGTGAACTAAAAAAGTGGTTAAAAAAGAGACAAAAAAATATAATGGCTTTTGGCTATTGGCTTATGGCAAATTGCTATCGGATAATCGCCAAAAGCAAAAAGCAAAATACAATAAAATATGGACTATTACATCAGCAAACCGGATTCCTTAAATTATCTCAAACTGCCGTCTGCTTTTGATTTTGATTTGGTGGATCAAGATTTGGGATTTTCCAAAATATTCGAGTTTTTTCCGAAAGAAGTGTATTTGAGTTTAAACAATGGGATTAATCCCATTGCCAAAACTATTTTTGAGCAACTTACAAAAGCGGCGGTTCATTACGCATTTGTTTTCTCGCTTCCGAGAATCAAGGTGCAAATCACGAATTTCGGGATACAAGAGTTCACGCAGGAAAAAATGAAATCCTCCTCTTGGTGGGATGTTCGGGATTTGGGAATTTCGCTCGTGAAAATCGCCGACAAATTGGTTTCCGACAGCCTATCAACGGCTTTTTCCATTGAGGGTGTTAAATCGGAACTTCCGTTTTTTCAAAACGTTTCCGACATCATTTCCACGCCTGCGGAATTTCAGAGTATTTACTCCATCAATCATTCGCCGGAAGTTTTTGTGATGCTTCAGCAGTTGATTGAGCAATCGTTGGAAACAAAAATCAAACGAATATTAAACGATGATTGTGTGGAATTGGTAAAACAAAATCCTAAACTTTTGCTTTATTTAAAAAAGGCGTTGGCATATTATTCGCTGTCCGATGCCGCCAAATTGCGAAGTTTCACGTTTTTGCAAAACGCCGTAGCGATTCAATATGAAGAGTTACCCTGGCAGAAATCTATTATTTTATCGGACCTTGAACGCTCAAAACTCGGACACCGATTCTGCGACTTGGGCGATGAAAATTTGAAAATCATTACCGATTTCATCAAAAAAAATTCCGCAGAATTTCCGTGCTATTCCGAACCGATTCCGCCAATGCAAATGCGAAGCGCGGGTTTTGGAATCAGTCTTTTTTAGTCCTTTTCTTTTTGGGGTTTTAAAAATATTTTTGGAGCAATGGAAAGTGTTAGCATTAGCGGAAACAATGCGTTTGGTGGCTTCGCTGTTGAAGATATCGATCATTGCCCGAATCAAGATTTAGGATCGGGTATAAAAACGCGGTTGTACTACGCTCCGGTCTCTTTTTTCAAATTGATAAAACTGCCGAATGAGAATTTGGGTTATGAACAATCGGTGAAAATTTGGGACAGCGATGTGGTTTTTCAAAGCAACGTTTCATGGTCGTACATAGATGTTTTGGTAGATGAAAACGAACTGAAAACCTCTATTGACGGCGGCGATTTTCGACAAAAAGAAACCTCGACATTAAATTTTTTTGTTCTCGGATTCAATAAAAAAAATGCGGGTTTCATTAAAAAATGCAAAAACGAGCCGATGGTATTTGGCATTGAAGATTCGGAAGGTGCGTTTTGGCTTTTGGGAAATTTGAGAAATCGGGCGGTTTTGACATCGGCGGAAGGAAGCACCGGAAAACAATACGATGAAAATTCCGGCTTTTCGGTTACGGTTTCCGCCAATTCGCCGCTCATTGCGGTAGTTGAAGTAAATAATACATTAAATTCAGACGATATGGATTTACCTATTGAATCAAAAATAAATTATACTTCTCTGGATATTTTCTGGAGAAAAAATGAATTTAAACTAATGTTTAAAAGCGGTCTGGGCAGATTAGCCGAATCCAACGAACCCTACGATCCTGAAGCTGCTTATTTGGTAGATATCAATAATCCTTCGGATATGTTGGATAGCGTAAAAATTTTCAAACTGTTTGTGAATCTTCCGGATTGGGATTCTATAAAAAACTACGATCCCGAATTGGTTTTTGAGCGATATCGCCCTACAAAATTTCGAGAATATAAAGATGAGCAGCTCACGATAAAATCTTTCCGAAAGTCCGGATTCCGGCGTTCGTTTGATTCAAAAAAACCTTCTGTTTTTCCGGTGAATGCCAAAGAATCTGTGGTTGATTTTTTTCCCGAACAATTTTTTAAGTTATCGGGAAGCAAGGCAAGAACTACGGGAACGCAACAATACGGAGATGGTTTTATTGAAACCGTCAATAAAGCGTGGCAACATTTCCGCATTAGAATTCAAATCACGGTGAACAATAAAAGAATAGTATCGCCTCCTTTGGCGTGGTTTAAAGCAGTTTTTACCACTGAAGGAACGGAACGAAAAATAAGTTATAAATATGAATAATGAGAGGAGTTTTGGGGGTTGTCCAATAATAACCCATTTGTTTGGGAAAATACCAAAACGCACCTCTACTATGTTTTGTGGGTGCTGTTTAAAATAATCCCCTACCTCTCATTTTTTTTAATAAGTAAATGAAAACCATCGAAAAATATATGATGACTTTAATAAATGGTTTGACGGAAGGAACCTTTAAAATCAAAATGCTCTCGGCATTTCAGTTATCCGTTATAAGTTCGCCGTTTTTTATTATTTGGGAAAAAATTACAGACTGGACGATTTCGAACCACGTCTATATTCTCATCGTTATTTCGACAATAATTTTGGATTGGGGATTTGGAACGTGGAAACACATAAAGAAAAAAACTTTTGAATTCAGAGCCAATGCACGAGGATTAATCACAAAAACATTCCTCACATTCGGAGCGGGAATTTTGTTTGAAGAACTGCATTATATTGTTCATGAAGCCGATTTTCTCGTGGTTACGCTCACCATTATTACCCGATTGATTGTATTTCTTTATCCTGCATCATCGGCGTTTAAAAATATTTATGTGCTTTCCGGCGAAAAATTTCCGCCGAAAGCGTGGATGGATAAACTAAATTCTTTCAGTGAAAATTTGAATTTAAAAGAATTTGATACAATAAAAAACGATTAAACAAACAATAAAAATGGCACTAACTTTTGACTTTATTAATCCGGACGGCGACAATACTCCGGAAATCGTTTTAAACGCACATTTCGGTACTTCCGCCGAAAAGATTTTGCTGTACAACATCGCAAAAGGAAAATACGGAAATCCGGCGATTATTTCCTCGAAACTAAAAAACGGTGCCGCAACCGAATGTGTTATCGGGTTTTCATCATCGTCTTTGCTTCCCGAAATTATTTTTCCCGAAGCGAAGATTAGTTGGAAAGGTTCAAGCAGCGAGGAATATATATTCGGAAATATTCATTACTATTTACCGGAAGATATAGAAGTTTTTAAAAATATTTCGCAACAAGACCTCGAATTTTCGGTTCCAAGCTTGCGAAAAAGATTATACCTGACCATTCCCGAATTTGAGAAAATACAAGCGTTTTCGCCAATTCTGAAAATAGAAGGTTACAGAAAAGCGAAAATCCGAACAAAATATTCATCTGAAGCCGGTTGGCGTGAATTGCCAAATAGGGTTACCGATATTCCGATATTATCGGCAAAACAAGAAATTGTTTTTGATCCGGAAAAATATTTCAGATTCTCCCCTAATTTAAGTCTGATTTTCCCCGCATCCGCAAAGGGTAGTAACAGACAAGGATATACAAAAATAAGATTCAGAATAGCGGTAACTATAAATGGGAAACAAATAGTTTCCGCACCATTTGGAAAACTTCAAGTATTGACAGTCGGTGATGGTGCTAAAATTAATATTTATTATAAAATGATATAAGCAAAAGAGATTTGTAAGACGACCTCTGGGGGTATATGGGGACATTGTCCTGTAAAAATGATGTCTCTTTTGCTTATTTTTTTAAATAAAACTGCTTAACTAAAAAAAATGAATTTTGAAAATGAAATCATTAATTAAAAATTTACCGTTTGCTTTTGTTTTTTTACTTCTTTTTTCCTGCGGAAGCCGGAAAGTGAAAACCGAAGTGGAAAAGGAAAAAACGGAAACTGTTCAAAATTCCGAGTTCAAAATTCAAGGTTCAAGCGAAACGGATATTCAAAGTTCCGAGTTCAATGTTCAAAGTTCGGAAACAAGCCAACAGTCTCGTCTCAAAGACGAGACCAAAAGCCAAATGCAAAATATCGAAAACCGCACGATTTCTACTAAAGAATATTACGAAAGCGGTGCGATAAAATCCGAAACGCAAACTACGGAAAACATTAATAATTCAAAGTTCCGAGTTCAAAATTCAAAGTTGCAGGAAACCACAAAAACCGAGAGCCAACAGTCTCGTCTCAAAGACGAGACCATAAGCCAAAAGCAAGAAGCGAAAATTCAAAGTTCCGAGTTCAAAATTCAAAGTTCGGAAACCAAAACAAAATCAAAGGAATCCGATAGGGAAGACAATACAATTCTAATTTTATGGATTGTTCTGATTATCGCCGGATTATGGTTTTTCACATACAAATTTCCAAAAAAATAACTCCAAAAAAATTAGAAATTATGACGATATTTTTTTTAATCACCGCCGCCGTTTGCTTAACTCTGGGTTTTTTAGCCGGATTAACATTAAGAAAATACGATGCGATTGAGATTTCAGACACGTTCACACCGAACAAAACCCGAAGTGAAAAACAGCAAAGGCATGATGCGGTTATGCTTTTGAAAGATGAAATTGCCAAAAGTGAGGCATTAAACATTACACCGCTCGAAAACGGAAAAGTAGAAGTCAGCCTGATGCTGATTCAATGAAACTAAAATTGAGAAATTATGAAACAGCCCGAACTAAACCAAATGCTTACGAGAGCGGGGATTCCGCAAAGCAGGATTCCGCAAAATTTGGCGGAACAAATGGAAAAATACGGCGTTGTTTCGTTGGAGGATTCCAAACGATTTCTCGCAAATTGTTTGAACGAAACCGGAGGTTTTAAAGTGTTCAAAGAAAACCTAAACTATACGACAGCGGGGCGATTAATCGCCGTATTTCCGTCTGCGTTCAAAGCAAAATATAATCCGAATTTGTATCTGAATAATTCCGCAAAATTGGCAAATTTGGTTTATGACGACAGGCTTTTCAAAAAAGGACTTGGAAATCTATATGACGGCGATGGCGCAAAATACATCGGGCGCGGCGCGATTCAAATCACCGGAAGACACAACTATACCAATCTTTCAAAACGCACCGGAATTGATTTTGTGAACCGGCCTGAACTTTTGGAAACCGATGAATACAAATTTATTTCGGCGTTGGATTTTTGGAAAACGCACGGACTATCTTTTAAAACTTCGTTGCTGAAAACAAGGCAAGTCATCGCCGGAAACTACGGCAATAATCCGTTTGGTTTTGCGGAAGTTTCGGCGTGGTATAAAAAATTGAAATAAACAGGATGCCTCGAAATATCAAAATAAGAGGATGAACTGTGCACATTAATAAACAATGGGATTCATCCCATTGCCCAAAATTAAAACAATGGGTTTAAACCCATTGCTTGATAGTTTTATTAATTCTAATCGGAATCTGCTACATCCTGTTTATTTTTTTAAAGCAAAAAACAACAATTATTTTAATCATGTCTAACATTCATATCTATACCGATAGAAAAAATGTCAAAAAAAATCACTGTCGCAAAATCGTGGAGCGAACTAAACCAATGGCAAAGAGAAGAAATTGCACACCTCTATTTGCACGTAGATCCGGAAAAATTTGAAGGTGCTTACTTGCAAATGATTTTTATTTTGTTTCAAAAACGAGATAAATTTTTTGCAAAACTTCGTTTGTTTTCGCTTCTGCGGAATGTTCCGATTTCCTCTCTGGAGCCGTTTGCGAGATTTTTAATTGAAACCACAGACTTTTATTCTTTTCCCGAAATCAAAGGATTGATAAAACCTTCGGACAGGCTCGGAAACATTACCATCAAACAATTTTCCGTGATTGATACTTTTTTCGATGCGTATTCCAAAGACAAAACCGAACTGAACATCCGCCGCTTCACGGCTTCGCTTTACAGAATAAAAGAAAAATTTGACGAATTGGATTTGCCGAAAGTTGCGGAAATCACGGATAAAATTTCCGTTAAAAAAATGGAAAGCATCGCACTCGCTTACCAATTTACACGGATGCTGATTTGGGACAAATATCCGGTGATATTCCCAAAACCGAAACAAGAAACCGAAGAGGAAAAACTAAAGCCGATTTTCAAAAAAAAGGAACAGCAATACATTCCCTTTGAAAAAATAATCACCGGAATTGCAATGGACGAACTTCAGCCTTTGGGCAAAAAACAAGATGTGAACAAAACCCGAATCTACGAGTTTTTGTCCGTGCTTTCCGAATCCATATTGTATCACAAAGAAAAACAAAAAGCGTATGACAAAGCAAAATAGTTACCTAAAAATCAAAAATTATTTTGAAAACATCGTTCATCAAAGTAATTTTTTAAATGAATTTATCGGATTTTTTGAGCGGGAATGGACGACAAAAAAGGCAAGTTTCGCCGGAATTAAATCGCCGGTTTTGGCGTTGTTTCGCTATGAATTGGGTTTTGATTCGCCGAATGAAAATGCGTTGGCGGTCCGAAAAGTGGCTTTTGCCATTATGCTGAAAACCGAAAAGCCGGACGATTTTTCCGCACAATATTCCGCCATTGATGTTGCCGAAAAATTGGCGTTAAAAGTGCTTTCACGAATCAATTTCGACAGCAATACGCAGGATCATTTCCTTTGGAACTCGTTTTTAAAGGATTCCGTAGTCATCAATCCGGTGGAACTTTCCGCCAACGATTTCGGCGTGGAAGTGTTTTTCAACCTAAAAAACAAACAACTTCTGAAAGTAAATATTGAGGATTGGCAAGATATAGACAGCGTTTGCCAGTGAGTTTTTTTTGTAAGGATTTTTTCGCACGGCAAACGAAAATCCGCCTTGAAAAGGGCGGTTTTTTTATTTTTACAAATTCGAATGTTATGGAAAATTTTTGTAGATGTCTTTTCTGTGCATCACTGCGTAAAACGTTACCAAGTCGCCTTCAATCGTAATTCCAATACGATAACTGCCAATTTTTATGCGGTAGAAAATACCTTTTTTGTATCCTCTTAGTTTTTTCAGTTCGGGAATGTCCCATTTTGATTTTGCATCTTCAACAGATCGTATAGCCCTTTTTATTTCGGATCTAAGCGTTTTATCCAAAATTTTTTTTAAGTCTTTCTCGAATGGATTTCTATAATCAATATTCATTATTCATCAAGGATTTTCATAATTTCCTCACGGCTGACACTTGGCGAATCCAATCTCGACTCAATGATATGTGCAAGCATTTCATCCTCCATATCTTCAATAGTAACCACTTTTGCTTTTACCCCGATTTGTTCGGAAAAATCAAGTAGGGATTGAACATCCGATTTTTTTCGGGCTCTTATAAGAACGGCATCCATAAGACAGATTTTTTTTAAAGTTTTAATACCACAAAAATACATTTTTTCTTTTTTACAAAAACCCGCCTTTTTCCTATCTTTACAGAAAATTAGAAAAATATGAAAAAATTGTTATTATTTGCGTTAGTGTTCGTAGTGGCAATGTTCCGGGCGCAAGATTCTGAAAGTGTAGCATCAAAAAGAATTTCCGAAATTTCAAAAGAGGATTTAAAAGGTTTTTTTACTAAAGAAGATAAATTTGAAAACATTGTTTTCATTACACCGACAATGGTTAATAACAATTCACGCTACGGCTATTTAGTATTGGATGGAGACCAGTTATTTTTTCGGTACAAGATAAATTACTCCGGATATAGTTGGATTTTCGCAAATAAAATTATCTTTTTGTATGATGGTGAGCGTTATGAAATACCTTATGTAGAACCAAAAACAGAGGTTTTTTATGGCAGTGTAGGAGAGTTTATTGATTTCTTATGCACACCGGAAACCATAGATGTTTTTAGAAAAATCGCTGTTTCTAAACAGGCAGATTATAGGTTAGAGGGAACCAAAGGAAATAGCGACAGTAAATTTTCAAACGGATCTAAAAAAGACCTTTTAAAAATTCTTTCTTTATATGATAAACTAAAAAAATAAATTTTATGAAAACTATTGAATCCTACAATCTTAACTTAAAAAACTTCTTTAACTATCAAGAAGCAATCCAAAAATCTAATCTTGGAGACAACGTGCAATTAGAAATTTTACAAAAACCAAACGGCTATAAAGATGTTTTTGTAAAAAATAACGGCGAAATTATCGGAGAAGTCTTCTCGGAAGATAGCGATGATTTAAAAATTCATATCAACCATCCACAACATTTTAGTATTGATGCCAAAATAGTGAAGTTTTTAGAGAAAGACAATAATCAAAAATCTGTAATTGTAGATATTGATATAAATACATCGGATGATTTTGATTATGATGATTTTATGGAAAATTACGAAGAGGATGAATATTAAAAAAAAATAACCGTTAAGGTGAAAAAATAAACTGCCAATTTTTTGGTAGTTTATTTTTTTTGTTTATCTTTGCTACGTTATTTGGAAGTAACGAGATTTAAAGCCTTTAGCGATGTGGTATTTTTTTATACCCAATTTTCAGCAAAAAAAAATAGGCTGCCGATTTCTGATAGTTACCAATCCGTAAGGCTTAGTAATGTTACTTCCAAAGAACAGAGAAAGGCAGTCTTTCTTTATTTTAAAAATTTCATTTATGGAAGTAACAATGAAACCCACCAAAAACATGAACAATAGTAGTGTTTTGTGTGCGCCCATCGGTGCGAAAACCGCCCGCAGAAAAATCTTTCTGCAAAAGAGAAACCTCATAATCGGGTTTAATTTTCTGAAACAAAATCACGGATCGTTTTCCGTATCCCGAACATCCTTTGGAACTTACTACGCAACATTTTCATCCACCAAAACCGGAAGACATACTTTTGCTTATGGTAGAAATTTTCGTTGTGCCTGTCAGAATTTGATACGCTTGTTTAACCTAAAATATTCAACATCAATCTAAAATCAAGGCAATGGAAGACTACAAAGAAGAAATCCGAAACCTGCTGTTGAAATACTACACGAATGCAGGCGATGAAAGCAAAAAAATCCGGTGCACCACCGCCGATATTTTGCAGGAAGTTCGCGGCGTAATCCCAAGCGAACCCGTCAGCGAACACGATATTTACGAGATTATGAAAGCCATGTATTTTGAGCAGGCACAAGAAATCGTCTATGAAAAAGTTTGTATTTTTGTCGGAAACAAACGCAAAGGATTACCGCCGGAATACGAAACACAAGAAACAGGAAGGAGATTTGTGTGGGAACTTTATCTAAAGTAAATGTGCTTTTGGGAATTTTTATTAAAAATTTTGAATATGTATGACAATGAAAAAGATGTGGCTCAAAAAGCGGAAAGAATGCTTCAAACTTCACTCCGAAGTCAAGCCGCGTCCAGTTTTAAAGAACACATTTTAAAAACCAACAAAGGAAAAAAAAGACTTCGAGATGCAGTGGTAAAGGCAACGGTGAGAAAATACGCCAATAGATTAGATGGTGTTTCCAATGCCGGAAAAGAAACTTTTTATCTTAACGAAATAAAAGTAAAAATGAACAAAGCCGGTTTTGTGCAACATTATGGCGTTGATAATGTGAGAGAAGGACACTGGAGACAACAACAAAAAACCAGTTATTTCGTAAAACCTCACAATTTCAAAATGAGAGCTACGCCTTGGATCGATGGCGCAATACAACGGTCAGATGTTTTAAATTTTATTTCTACAGAAGTCGCTAAAATCCGAATGAAAAACGTGGTAATTTATATTAAAAACTCTTTAGAACAAGGTAAAATTTAAAAAAAAACAAAATTATGGATAAAATATTGGGATATATCGTTGGATTTTTTATAATAATGGGGCTTATAATATGGATAGGTCCGGCTATATTGGCGGGACTTTTCTTTGTGTTTGCCGCCATTAGTTCTATATTCGAAACCGATGATACCCTCACTTATATTATTTTTGGTGCTCTTATAATTCTTGGAATATTCCGCCTTATGTTTAGAATAAAAAAGTAAACTGAAATAAAAAACAATAAAAAAAAACGGGCTTTTTGCCTGTTTTTTTTTGTCCTTTCCATAAACCCAACAAAAAAACATCTTGCACCAAATATTGAAGCAAGATGGCAAATTCTATAGTTACCAATGCGGTTATAAAAATAAACGGTGTAGAGGTTACAAATTCTTTTAGAAGTATTCAAAAAGAAGTTTATCGCCTTGAAAACGGATTGAAAAAACTCGCTCCGGGAACCGAAGAATTTCAAAATAAAGCTGCTGCTCTTAAAGAAGCGCGTGCGCATTTTGAACGCGTGAAACAAGAGATATCTTCCGTAAACGGAAAACTTATAGAAACTCCCGTATTGGTGGAATCGGTAAACGATAGACTTCAAACAGCAAAAGGATTTTGGGCAAGACTTGGTGATCAGGTTTTCAAATTTGGAAATATTATAAACGGAATTTTTTTAAGCAATGCTATTTCAAGATTTTTTGATTTTGCTGTGCGTGGAGCAAAAAAAACTGTAGATGAACTTCTAAAAATCTCTGATGCAATGACGGATGTTCAGAAAACTTCCGGAATGTCTTTGGAGCAAGTAAAAAATCTCTGGGATCAATTCGATGAAATGGACACCCGAACCAGCAAAACCGATAGACTGAAAATTGCGGAAGTCGGTGGAAGATTGGGCGTTCCTATCGAACAAATGCGGGGTTTTGTTCAGGAAATTGATAAAGCCTACGTTGCTTTGGGAGATAGTTTCGAGGGAGGTTTAGAAGGTGTGGTTGAGCAACTCGGAAAAATAAAAGGACTTTTTGAAACCACCAAAGAAATGAGCTATGCGGAAGCCATCAACCGAGTGGGTTCCGCACTGAATACGTTGGCGGCTCAAGGCGTGGCTTCCGAAGGCAATATCTCGGAATTTGCGTTGCGTGTCGGAGCGATGCCCGATGCTGTGAAACCATCCATTGACAAAGTTCTCGGTTTGGGAGCCGCTTTTGAAGAATCCGGAGTTGATGCGCGGGTGGCAAGTTCGGGATTTGTAAATTTCATTACTACTGCCGGTGAAAATATCGGCAAGTTCGCCCAGTCTATGCACATGGGAGTTGCAGAAACCAAAGAGTTGATTAACACCAAGCCGGAAGAATTCTTTTTAAAATTTGCGGCAGGAATGAAAGGACTTGATGCCACTGAAACTACAAAAGTGCTGGAAAGTTTGAGCCTCGGTTCTTTGGAAGTTCAAAAAGCGGTAGGAGCCGCCGCCAACAGAACTAATGAGTTCCGAGCATCTATGCTAACCGCAGGTGTGGAGATGGAAAAAATGACATCTCTTAACAATGAGTTCAACGAAAAAAATAACAACGCGCCTGCCATTATAGAAAAATTAAAAAACGTTTGGAACGATTTCTTTACTTCCACAAATATGATTAACCTATTTGAAAGTATCATTCAACTTCTTGGTTCTATTACGGGAGTGTCTAAATCCGCCGGAAACGGAATCCAAGAATTTAAAGATAGAATGGCATTTTTATGGCAGATTATGAAGATTGTTATTGCCGGATTATTTGGTTATCAGGCAGGACTTGCAATATCTGCAAAATTGATGGGTAATCTTACCAAAGCCACAATTTTACAAACAGTTGCAGAAAAAGCAAAAGCATATTGGTACAGAATCATCAATGGAATTGCCTTAACCTACCACGTTACGCTTGCGCTCGTTACCGGAAATACAAATCGGGCAAGAAATGCAATGATTGCATATAACAGTGCAGTAAAAGCTAATCCCATCGGTTTACTTATCAGTTTGCTCACAACCGCCGTTGCCGCTATTGTAATATATAATAAAGAGTTCAGCAAATCCGCCAAACTAAAAAAAGAAATGGCGGAATACGAAAAACAATCGGCAGAAAATGCCGCCGCCGAAATAACAAATCTTGATTTAACCTATAAAAAACTTACCGATAAAAATGTAGCAGAAGCCGAAAGAATAAAACTTTTAACAGAATTAAAAGCAAAATATCCGGGCTATTTTGATGACTTGACAACGGAATCTTTTTTAGTCGGAAAAGCAGCGGCGAATTACTACGAATTACGAGATGCCATAATTGCTTCAGCGAGAGTAGAGGCTGCAAAAGAAGTTTTAAAAGAAAGATCGACAAAAAGATTAGAAAGAGATGCCGAGTTGGAAAAAGAAATTAACAAGGAAAAGAGAATTAGAGATGATTTACAGGGAAAGCAAGGTAAAACTGAATTTGAGAGAGTGGACAGTGGAGACGGAAAATCTGTGTACGTCGAATGGAATTATACCGACTTATATAAGGCAAGTCTTGAGAGACTTAATAATTTGTGGAAAGAAAGAGGGAGTAATAAAGCACGTGATAAACAGGAAGATAGTTTTTGGACAAAAACTATTGCCGATGAAGAAATAAAATCCAAAAAACTCCAAGAAGCGAGAGAGACAGCTTTGAAGAAACAACTTGAAGAATTACAAAAAAACACTCCTGTAGATGATGCTCCCAAAACACCAAACCGCCCCGCAAAAAACGAAACAAAATCCGAACTCGACAAAGCCAAATCCGAATACGAAAAATTCCTCAAAGAAATCAATGCTTTAACGAAATCTCAAAAAGAGGAGGAGTTAAAAATTATTGAAGAATCCAGAAACAAAGAGCAAGAACAGGAATTTTTGCGATACGAAAGCGAAAAGGCAAGTCTCGTTCAGCACGGTGAAGAAATACAGCGAGAAATAGAAACCGCTAATAACCGAATTGCCGAACTCGAAAAAGCCGCCGCAAAATCTAAATCTGAAGATGATAAAAAGAAATATGCCGATGAAATTAAAATTCTTGAAGATACCAATGCCAAAAGAGCGGAAGCAATAACCATCAACAATCAGATTATCACGAACATCGAAGAAACGTTTAGTTATAATCTGTGGAAAATCAACGAAAAATGGGATGCCAAAGAAATAGAACGACAAACCGAGTTGATGAACCAAAGCATCAATTTTCAAAAACAAAAATACGAAGATGAATTAGCGAGCATTACCACTTTGGAGGAGGCAAAACAACTGCTCCGTGAAAAATTAGGCAAAAACCTTACTGAAGCGGAAAAGGATGCGGAACTCAAAAAAATAAAAACCATTGAGGATGCCAAAAACAGAATTATTGAGATCAACGAACTTGAGATGCTCAATAATCAAAAACAATATGTTCAATCGCTTATTGCTCAACTGAAAGACAGCCTCGCGCTTGCCACAGGCGAAAATGCCGAAAAATTTAAAGAACAATTAGCTGAATTTGAAGCGGTTGTTTCCTCAATAGATGCCAAACTGAAAGGGCAATCCGGAAACGAACCGGGCAAAAAAGGAAAAAGAACGCAGGAAGAAAAAGATGTAGATAATGCTAAAGCAAAAGACAAGGTTGATTTATTCGGGTTTTCTCTGAAAGATTGGGAAGAATTAGGGAAAAATCTTGACACGGTTGAAGGAAAAATAAAAGCCATTGAAATGGTTTCGCAAGCACTTTCCAACGCTGCAACAATGTATGCAGATTTGGTAAAAGCACATGGCGAAAGAGAATTACAGCATTTTACGGCGGTCCAAAACAAAAAGAAAAGCACACTTGAAAAGCAATTAAAAGCCGGACTAATCACGCGGGAGGAATATACTAAGCAAAGTCTGTTGATGGACGCTCAGTTGGCGAATAAGGAAGCGGAAATCAATTATAAAGCGGCGAGAGCGGAAAAAACATCTAAACTATTTTCTGCTATCGGAAACGTAGCAGTAGGCGTTACAAACGCACTTGCCTCCTCGCCGCCGCCGATGAATTTTGTTTTAGCAGGAATTGTTGCGGCGATGGGAGCCATCCAAATTGGCACAATCGCCGCCCAACCTTTGCCGGAAAAACCAAATTATGCTTCAGGCGGATTCACCGGAAAAGGTTTTGGTTCTGCGGATAATTCCGGATTTAAACCTGCCGGAATTGTTCACGAGCGAGAATGGGTTGCGCCAAAATGGATGCTTGAGGAACCGAGAACGGCGCGGGTGATTGAGTATTTGGAAAGCGTTCGGCAAGGAAAAACAAAACCATTGGCAAACGGCGGATTTTCATCGGACAATCCGCCAACTTCCGATCCTCGAAACTCCACAACCGCAGATGCCAACAATGCGGATTATCAATCTGTGATGTCTGAAGTTCGGGACTTTCTGCGAAAATTATATGACGAGGGCGTGATTGCCATTATCGGTGAAGATGCTAAAAACGCTAAAAAAATGGCAAAAATGCTGAAAGATTTACAACAATTAGAAAATAAAAATAAACATTAATCTGCGGTTGGCTTTTGGCTAATGGCTTCTTGCTATTCGTCAATCGCCAATCGCCAAAAGCCAAAAAATTATGCCAATATATGGAGAAGTTACAGGAATGGTAACGCCAACAGTTCAAAACATTTCGTGGGACAGAGCGAACCTTCCGCCAAGCATCGCAAATTTGCTGATTAAATTAATCGGCTCAAATGTTCAATTTATAGCATGGAACATTATTTTTGAAAATACATCTGTGGAATGGTTGCACAGCGGAAACTCAACGAGCGGCTATGTCAATTTTTCCGGAACCAACGGAAATCTACAACTTCAATTTAAGAATCTGGAGCAACTGACAGGGAGCAATTACAAAGCAACCGTGATTTTTGAACTTTCCGGCTACGATCCGATTAGTGATCAGTCGGTTTCAAAGATTTTAACTTCTGTAATTAATTTATCGATCACCGGAAACGATCCGAACGCCGTAAAAACAAACAAAACAAATTACAATGTTCTTTTTGTTCGGAATTTAAACCAACTTTCCGGCGATACGCTCGTTCAAATTTTGAACAATACCGCGAACAAAGTTTTCGAGATGGAAACCATCGGAACGTATTTCGCGCCGCAAAGTTCGGCGACACAATTCAATATTTTGAATCATCCGACTTCACCGCTCGGAAGCAATCCCAATTTGCCGCAAAACGGAACGGTAGTCGTCAGTTGCCGATTGAAAAATAACGGACAATATTTTTACTACTTCACGATAACGCTCACAATCATCAATTCCGATGAAATTCTTGCCGATCCGACATCGCTTGCTTTTCAACTGCGAAACGGATTTAATGAAACCCAAAACGCCGCTTTGCAAATCACCAATCCACTCCAAAAATCGTTCACGATTGCGGCTCCGAATTGGCTGATTTTGAGTGCAAATTCCGGCAACAATTCTGTGAGCATTACCGTTACAACCGTGAATTCCGACACGATGAACACCGGATTTTATACCGGAAATATTGACATTAAAGTAAACAACATCGTGGTTACTTCGGTTCCGGTTACTTTGTCGGTTACTAAATTCGTGGATGTGGCTTTGAAAGATTACAATTTTTGCTTGGATGGCGTGAATTTCAGCATCAGCAAAATGTTTGAAAACGGCGTATTTGCAAAAGTCAGCCTTGCGATGGAAATCACTACCGAAGCCGAAACTTCCACAACCAATGCCGTTTATTCTGTTCCGTATTTTAACGAAAAAGCGGTGATTGACATCGGACCCAAGGTTCAAAATTATTTCCCGATTTATGCAAAGCATTTATTATCCAATTTACTGCCGAATCAAGGTTTTAACAACAAATTAGTTTATAAACCAATAAAAGTTTCCGCAACTGTGGAGGAATTGGACGTGAATTACGAAGTTTTGAACTCTAAAACACTTCCGGATATTTTGCTTTTTGCCGGAAATAAACCTAAAAATTTTCCGCTTTTCACAAATTTCGGAATCCGTAGGCGATATTTCGGATCTGTTCATATTTTTTCGTATTTCACGGGCTTGGCAAACGCTTCACAATTTACAAATGCGAATGTTCAAAACAATCCGGCGGGAAATAACGAGGTTCAAACCGCGCTTGCTTTTGAAAATATTTTGAATTTTAATGCCATTAAAAATAATTTCGGATTAGAGTTTTTGCCGTTTCCAAAAGTTAAGAAACAATCTGTATTACAATGGATTAATAATAATTTAGTTCCGGAATGGATGATACTTTCCGGCAGTTATAAAATTCAAGATGATTTCGAACAAATTTTTGACAATTTTCAAAAAGACGGCAAAAAATACGACAGCAAAGAACTCGCAAAAATTACGATTTCTACCGGATTCATACTGAAAGAGGAATCCGGATTGATAAAGGAAATCGTGAAAAGTCCGCTTTCTTTTTTGAAAATTGAAGATAAAATTTACAAGTGTTTTTGCACTTCGACAAAATTGATTGAAGAGGATTCTGAATTGAATTTGATTCAGTTTGAATTGGAGTTTTTAATTGTGCTTTAAAATATATTTTATGGAAATAAAATTTACATCAGAGTTTGGCGAATTAGACCTTACCAACGCTAAAATTTCGATAGAAGAAAACAATTCGAAAGTGAGCGACACGATGTTTACAAAATACACGCTTCCTTTTGAAACCTACGCAACGCAGGATTTCTTACAGAAATACGGCGATTATGTGAGCTATGAAACCGCCAATCTCAAAAACAAAATTTCGGGATTTTTGCAACTTGAAGGCAAGGTTCACAATGCGGTTTTGTATATTCAAAGTATTGAGGGCTACAAAGTTACGGCTCAATTAGACTTTGGTTTTGAAGAACTTCCGAATTTTGATAAAAAACTCTCGGAATTGCCGTTGGAAAAATTTAATGTCGATGACATTCACATTTACGCAAAGCAAATCTGTGCAAAAAAATATCCGGCAACCAACTTTAATTTTCCAAGAATTTACACGGATAAATATTCGCCGGATTCCGAACAATGGCAGACTTTTGACGGCTATTACAACGATTTGAAGCCGGACGGAACGGAAATGCGCAGGAATTATTTAGACAACGATTTGAATATTTTTAATGTCAATATCATTCATCCTTGTCCGCATATTTTGTATCTCTTAAAAACCGGATTTTCCGATGCCGGCTTTGAACTCGAAGGCGATATATTGACCGATGAAAATTTACAACAAAAATGGGTGTTTTCCGGCACGGAATATTTTTCGTTGCAGGGGCAAAACCAAGTGGCGATTGACGTTAAATATAATGATTATGTAGAGAAAGTTCAGGTAAAAACGGGTTTGGATTTTTTCGATTTTGTTAATTACCGAAAATATTCAGAAGCCATAGAAATTGAAAAGGCGGGGGAATATCATTTTATCGGTGAATTTGTTTTGAGGTGTTATAAAAAATCTATGTTTTATGGAATTTCAGTGATGGACGCATATTTTAGAATTTACTTAAATAATCAGTTGGTGTATGAAAAAATAAAACAAGCGGGAAATATAATTTCTATGACTACATTCCCCATAGATATTGAGTTTAATGTACTTTCAGACGCTTCCGTAATTAGATTTGAATCTTATTTATATGAAAATAAAATTTTTGAACCCGCGACAGATACTGTTATTAACGGCAATTTAACAGGATTTCCCATAGATAGCGAAAGCGAAGATTCGCAATATGTGCTAAATCTCAACGAGGTAGATTTGAAAAGAGCCGTTCCGGATATTACTTTCGGTGATTTGGTGAACGTGATTAAAAATTGGTTTAACTACGATATTGAGATTGTCGATAAAACAATTTTTATGAATAGAATCGGGAAAAATGAGGTGAGCGGTGTTGAAGATTTTCGATTTTTAGAATCGCCAACTCCGAAAAGAAATCTGCTGAATAAAAAATCATTTTTAATAAAATTCACGGACTTGGACGGCGATAACAAAAAAGACAGTATGTTCTACGATTTTGAGGGGCAAAAACTGAACGGAACCGGAAACGAAGAAACCAATACCATCGAAATAAACGGCTACGCCATGCAACTAAAACTTCCGTTGCCGGGCGGATATAATACGGCGTTTGTAATGAAAGACACGACAGATGTTGTCGCATTAGTGGAATATTCGGGTTTGCAATTCGGACAAAACAATGCCGTCTATTTGCCCGGCTGTGATTTCCCCGAATTGTTTTACAATAATTGGCTGAAATGGCTTCGGCAAAGAATTAGCGGACAGGAATATAACTGGAAATTTTTTTGCACTGTAGAGCAGATTTCCGGTTTTTCAATCAAGGATTATATTTTCTGCTACAATAACATCCACATTATCAAATCAATGACAAAAGAAAAAATCTCGGACAATATTTATGATGTCGAAATTACTACGGAAACGGTGGTTTAATCGTCCAAGAGATACATACTTTTGATGCTTTCGGATTTCACGATGTGAACGTAAATCATTGTCGTTTCAATTTTTGAATGTGCCATAATTACCTGTAGTTCTTCAATTTTTCCGCCTACTCTTAAAAAATTGGTTGCGAAACTGTGTCTTGCAACGTGTAAGTGTATTTTTTTTCGGATTCCGCAAATTTTAGCAATCTCTTTTAACGCTTGATTTATTTTTTGTTCACTGATCCACCGCACGAATAAATCTTTATTTTGATTCAATATTTTTTTTGCCGTTTTTATCAGTGGAATTGAGTGAAGTTGTTTTGTTTTTTCAATTTGAAAAGTTAGAGTTTCGCCGTCCAAATCTTCCCTTTTCAAATTCTTAAGATCCGAAATTCGCAAAGAAGTAAAACACGAAAACAGAAAATATCCCAACGCAAGCCTTTGATTTTCTTTAATAAATCCGCTTTCATAAAACGATCTAAGTTTCGCGACTTCATCTAATGTAAGATTAATGCGGTTTCCGTTTGTATTTCCGGACACAATTTCATCAATATCAACATTCAAAAAAACGCCATATTTCCGTGCGAGTCTCAAAAACTTTTTAATGAATTTCATTGATGTTGCGATGGTAGTGCTTGCATTATTTTTTGTTCGCGAAAGCCACCCGCGATAATTATTTACAAATTCCAAAGTGATTTCGGAAAACGGAATATATTTTTTAAATTCCTCAAGTTTTTTCAGTTCGCTTCGGTGCTTTATGCGTGTTCTTTCGGATAAAACCATATTTTGTGAATGATGCCTTATAAAAGCAATAAAATCATAATTCGGTGTTTTGTTTTTAAATTCCTCCCCAAGTCTGTCCAAAGTCAAATGCGTTCCGGACAATCTGTAATGAATTTTGATATTTGATATTTTTGAAAAAGACTGATCAATGAACATATTAATCATTTCGTGATTATCTGTTTTTGGTTTTGCCCTTTGTTTTTCTTTATCCCAATTTTTGGGACTTACATAGACATCCAGCGGCAGGCGTTTCCTTTTGCCTGCGGAAGTAAGAATCATATAAACCTGCGATTCCCCACTTTTGTTGATATAATTTTTCAGATTGAAATTTACGTTCATTGGTACAAATATTCTTTTGGGAGATATTTGCAAGCCAAGTTCCGGATAAATTGTTTTTAACATTGCTTCAAGTTTTTTTGAAGCCTTTTTTGAATTCTGCCACCAATTGCCACCAATGTTTTTTTTGGTGGCAATCTTAGTGTCAAAAAAGCAAAAAACGGCAAATTATTAATCAATAGAATCGACTAATAATAAACCGTTTGTTAAATTCCAAAGCCTTTTTAAGGCTTTTTTGTACCCCAGACGGGACTTGAACCCGTACGCCAAAAGAGGCACAGGATTTTAAGTCCTGCGTGTCTACCAGTTCCACCACCAGGGCGTTGGTAAAAAAAAGAAGTTTTAAAAAAAACTTCCATTTTTTGAGCGAAAAACGGGACTCGAACCCGCGACCCCAACCTTGGCAAGGTTGTGCTCTACCAACTGAGCTATTTTCGCATTTTTTAAAATTAAAAAAATAAAATTGTGCGGATGAAGGGACTCGAACCCCCACGCCTCACGGCACCAGATCCTAAGTCTGGCGTGGCTACCAATTACACCACATCCGCAATTTATACAAAGACCACCTCGCTTTTTTGTGAGTGCAAATATACGCTTTTTTTAATTTTTAAAAAATTAATTTCAAGAAAATGTTTCCACATTATGTTCATAATTTAAGGTTTATTGGTTTCGTTTTCATATTTTTACGAAATTAATTTTTATTAAATTATGGAATTACAAGGAACCGTAAAGAAAATATTTGATATTCAAACCTTTCCGACAGGATTTCAGAAAAGGGAAATGATTTTGATGACGCAAGAACAATATCCGCAACCCATTAGCATTGAGTTTTTGTCGGAAAAAATGCACCTGCTTGATAATATTGCCGAAGGTGAAAACGTGAAAATTGGGATCAATATTCGCGGAAGAGAATGGACAAATCCGCAAGGCGAAGTGAAATATTTCAACTCGATTTCCGGCTGGAGATTGGAAAAAATTTTTGATAATGCTGCTTCAGAACCCGTTGCCGCGGCTCCGCAAACCACCCAAACTTCAGACATTCCGCAAACTTCGGAAACTTCCACACAAAACGAAAATCCTTTTACAGAAGAAGGAGAAGACGACGGATTGCCGTTTTAGTCCAGAGATTTTGGGAATTTGAAAAAAATTAATGTCAAGAAATTTAACAGAATCCAAAAGACTTTGAATGCGTATAAAACGTACGTACATTTTGGCATTTTTTTATATCTTGCTCTAAATGCGCAAAAAGTAAAAGTTTTTAAAATTGTACAGAAGTAAGGATGCCGATTCGTTTTATTTCCTGTTTGATAAACAGAATAAACTTGTCAAAGAATGGACGGACTTTTCCGTCTGCATCAGATTACAAAACTATATCCGCTAATCAAAAATTGCGTATCAAAATTATTTTAATTAATCTAAACTAAATCAGTCGCAAGAATAAATATTTGTAAATCAAAAAGTTAAAGTTTTTTATCTTGCGTCTTTACTTTTAAAATCTAAATAAAAATGAAAGAAGTATTCATCATTTCCGCAGCCAGAACTCCGATGGGAAGTTTTATGGGAAGTTTATCAGCAATTCCGGCTACAAAATTGGGTTCCGCCGCCGTGAAAGGTGCATTGGAAAAAATCAATCTCAATCCGAATTTAATTCAGGAAATCTATATGGGAAATGTTTTGCAGGCAGGCGAAGGTCAGGCTCCGGCTCGTCAAGTCGCTTTGGGAGCGGGACTTTCCATTAATACGCCTTGCACAACGATTAACAAAGTTTGCGCCTCCGGAATGAAAGCCGTGATGATGGCTGCACAATCCATAAAATCGGAAGATTCTGAAATTATCATCGCCGGCGGAATGGAAAATATGTCGATGGTTCCGCATTATTACAATGCCAGAAATTCCGTGAAATTGGGCGATGTGAAAATGCAAGACGGAATGGTTTTAGACGGATTGACCGATGTTTACAACAAAACACACATGGGCGTTTGTGCGGAAAAATGCGCTGCGGATTACCAAATTTCCCGCGAAGAACAAGATAATTTTGCGATAGAATCTTACAAAAGAGCCGCAAAAGCGTGGAGCGAAGGGAAATTTAAAGATGAAATCGTGCCGGTGGAAATTCCGCAAAGAAAAGGCGACCCCATAATTTTCGCCGAAGATGAGGAGTATAAATCCGTAAATTTCGATAAAATTCCCGCGTTGCCTACGGTTTTTAAAAAAGAAAACGGAACGGTAACTGCCGCAAATGCTTCTACTTTGAACGATGGCGCTTCCGCTTTGATTCTGGTTTCCAAAGAAAAAATGGAAGAACTCGGTTTGAAACCATTGGCTAAAATTATTTCTTACGCAGATGCCGCTCACGAGCCGGAAAATTTCCCGACTGCTCCTGCAAAAGCCTTACCGATTGCTTTGAAAAAAGCAAATCTCCAAATTTCGGAAATCGATTTTTTTGAGTTTAATGAAGCCTTTTCGGTAGTTGGTTTGGCAAACAATAAAATTTTGGGATTAGACGCTTCCAAAGTGAATGTGAACGGCGGTGCTGTTGCCCTCGGACATCCGCTCGGAAGTTCCGGCGCGAGAATTATCGTAACGCTGATTCACGTTTTGAAACAAAACAACGCCAAATACGGAGCGGCGGCTATTTGCAACGGCGGCGGCGGTGCTTCCGCGATCGTGATTGAGAATTGTTTTTAAAGTCGTAGATTTTAGGAACTCGAGGTGCAAGTTTTTTTAGGGTCTTATATTGAAATCTCTATTGGGAATTTCTAAATATTTCCCACAGATTTTTGAAATTGCCGATGTTCTCATTATAAGATTTGAATTTCAAACCATCTGACATCATCACGTCCCAACTTTTCTTATTTTTGTTAAAATTTATTTTCACAATGTCTGAAATAAAAAATGAAAATCACCGAACACTTAAAAAAATCCGCCGGAAAAACGCTTTTCTCGTTTGAAATTATTCCGCCGCAAAAAGGCTCCGGAATTAATGACATCTACCAAAACATCGATCCTTTAATGGAATTTAAACCGCCGTTTATTGATGTAACCACTTCGCGTGAAGAATATGTGTTCATAGAAAAAGGAAATGGATTGATGGAGCGAAAAATCACCAGAATGCGCCCCGGAACTTTAGGAATTTGCGCCGCAATTCAGCATAAATACAATGTGGATACCGTTCCCCACGTTTTGTGCGGAGGTTTTACGAAAGAAGAAACCGAATATCTTTTGGTGGATTGTATGTATTTGGGAATCAACAATATAATGGCTCTTCGCGGCGATGCGATGAAAGGCGAAAAATATTTTGAACCGACCAAAGGCGGAAATAAATACGCTTCGGATTTGGTGAAACAGATTCATAATTTGGGAAAAGGCGAATATTTGCACGGAAAAATCGAGTCTGATGAAGAAAACAGTTTTTGCATCGGCGTTGCCGGCTATCCCGAAAAACACATCGAAGCACCGAGTATGAATTACGATTTGAAAATGCTGAAGAAAAAAGTGGAAACCGGCGCAGATTACATCGTTACACAAATGTTTTTCGACAATCGGAAATTTTTTGATTTCGTGAAACAATGCCGCGAAATCGGGATTGACGTTCCGATAATTCCGGGGATAAAACCGATTGCCACAAAAAATCATCTGCAACTTTTGCCGCAGGTTTTCAAAATTGATTTGCCAGAAACGTTGATAGACGAAGTGTTGAAATGCAAAACCAATGCGGAAGTCCGCGAATTGGGAATAGAATGGGCGATTGCCCAATGCAAAGAATTATTGAAATTCGGCGTTCCCGTTTTGCACTTTTATTCAATGGGAAAAAGCGACAATATTTTGCAAATCGGAAGGGCGGTTTTTTGAAAAATATTTTCTATTTCAAATTAGCCGGAGTTCGATTAATAAAACAGTGTTAACCGATTGGTTTTGATTTAAGTTGTAAGCGATAATTTCGGAAACAATTCAAATAATTCAAATCAATCCTTTTCAATCAGTTCGGCTTGCTCAAGCGAATATCTCAACTCCAAAATTCATATTTCTATACTACCACCGAAAAACAGAACTCTTCAAAAAGATATACTTTCGCCGAAAATGTATCCGAAAAATATTCATCATGAACGCGGCACTCTATTGTGGAAAGATTGTCCAAATCAAAAGGTTTTACTTCGTAATGCGCTTTCAGCGACCAATATTTGGAATGATGAATTTTGTACAGACTTTCTTTGATGCTCCAAATCACTGTCAAATATTCTGTTTCCCGATTTTCAGGGATGAATATGCGTTCTTCAGGAACTATAAATTTGTCTCTGACGCGTAAAATTTTTGGATTAAAAAGTTCCAAATCAATCCCAATTTTCTCGTCGGAAATAGCCAAAGCTGCGAGCGGGAAAGAATTGGTAATGGAAATTTCAAAATCTTTCGGTTGCAAATAAGGTTCACCGTCTTTATACAGAATTTTATGTTCAGGGAGAATATCTTTCAATATTTTGCGAACCATCAATGTCTCCAGCAGTTTTTTCGGATGAAATGCTTTCAGCCGTTCGTAATTTTCAGGTTCCAAAAGTTGTTTCGCATCAAAATGTTCACCTTCTTCGTATTTCCACAGAAGAATTTTAGAATTGCCAACTGAAAAATCTTTGTAAACGGACATTTTTTGCTGATGACTTTTGACTATTAATTGAACTTTGCCGAAGATATTATTTCTACGAGTTCAGGGTAACAGTGGTTATAATTTATTCATTCTCTACATTGTCAGGTTGAACCTGTAAAAACCTATGACTTTGGCAAAAATTTCTATAAAATGATTCCCGACTCGCTGCTTTATTTTCCAAGTTTTTCCTTAAACTCAATCATTTGCAACGCCGTAACCGCCGCTTCAACGCCTTTGTTTCCGAGATTTCCGCCGCTTCTGGCGAGAGATTGTTCTTTCGTTTCGTCTGTTAAAACACAAAAAATTGCAGGCGTTTCCGTGAGGATGTTGCAATCTTTAATTCCTTGCGCAGTCGCCGAACAAATATAATCGAAATGCGCCGTTTCGCCGCGAATCACGCAACCGATGGCAATTACGGCATTGTATTTTTTGGATTTGCAAAGTTGCATCGCCGCAAAACTCAACTCAAAAGTTCCCGGAACTTGGAACACGCCGATGTTTTCTTTTTTCACGCCTTCTTTTTCCAAAATTTCGATGCACGCATCGCGAAGACGGTGCGTAGCAAAAGAGTTCCATTCGGAAAATACAATGCCGATGTTGTATTCATCGGCATTTGCAATATGAAGTGGCTTGTAATCGGAAAGATTTACGGTTGCCATTTTTTAGTAATATTTTGTCATTTCAATATAAGCGTCGCTCATTCCGTTGTCGTAGTCCTGATATTTTTCATCAATGCTTGCAAAATATTTTTTAGCCTCTGCATTTTTCTTTAATGCCAACGCCAAAATTCCCGCTTTTCTGGTGAAATAATAGGAAACGTATGGATCTTTGGAAGCGGAAATCGCTTTGTCAAAATTCGCAAGCGCATCGTCGTTTTTGTTCAAATTGCTTTGGCAATCTGCCATTGCTCCGTATTTTTGAGCCATCAGAATTTCGTTTTTCGAGGAAAATTTTTCGAGCAAATTGTACGCCTCTTGATATTTTCCTTCCTTAAATTTCAAATTGGCGGCTTGAAATGCGGAAAGTTTTCCGGCATCGGTTTCGGGATATTGATTAAAAGTTCCCAAAAATCCGGGATTTGCCGCAGATTTTCCGCCCAATGCTTCTTTATCTTTGCCTTCGGATAAATATTTTTGTGCTGCCAAATAAGATTTTGTGGCTTCGATATTTTTCGGTTCCACCACAAATTGTTGATAGGCAAAATATCCCAAAACGACTACAATTGCCACCGAAAAAACAGTGATAATCGTCTTTGAATGTTTCTCAATAAATTTTTCGGTATTCAGCGCAGACTTGTCCAAATCCTGAAAAATCTCTACCGTTTCTTTGCCCGCTTTCTGCTGTTTTTTTGTTAATGCCATAATTATTTTAATAAATTCGAGGTGCAAATTTAATGGTTTTCAAGCGATTTACAAAATTCTTTTTTTGAAAAATCCGGCGACCAACAAAATGTTTATCTTTGAACATTGAAGCAACTTTGGATTAAGGGGTCGCAAATGGAATTACCCACACGTAACGAGCAAATAGAAGTTGTAGAACTTGATGAAATGCACACCTATGTCGGTTCAAAAAAAACTACCGATGGATATGGATTGCTGTTGATAGATATGGAAAACGGTTTATCTCTTTTGTCTGCGGCGACCGCTCAACAAGA
>JAITMJ010000052.1 GCA_031277475.1 Flavobacteriaceae bacterium | reverse complement strand
CTTAAATGTTGTGTGGTGAAATGGTCGGAATATTGGAAATTCCGTGTTTTTTCTTCTTTAAATTCTTTTTTTTGTTCAAAAGAATATTCATACACTTTCGGCGGAATTTGCAAACCTACGAACACAATCGAAAAATCAACGGTTTTGTACGGAAGTTGCATATCCTCTTCATAATCAGCATCTTTTCCTTGATCCTCCAAATAGTGCATTTTTATATAAGAAAGAAAACCTGCGTTTTGATAACGCTGTTGGTATGAAAAATAATGTTCAATGAAATTTGGAATTTTCAACGCTTGCTTTGCCTCGGTGTAAGAAAGGAGGTAAGTTGCAAGCAAGAAGTATGTCAAAAATTTTCTCATTGTGATTTCAGGGTGCGAAGTTAGTGAAAAAAAAAATTAGAAAAATATTGTACAATAAAATTTTATTCATTACATTTGCCGCAATGTTGTGTGAATTTTAGTTTTTGAAAATGAAAAAAATACTGTTTTTAATATTATTTATGGGGCTTTTCGCCGGAGTTTCTTCGGTGAAAGCGCAGGTTTTAAGAGAGCCTGTTGCCGATTTCCAAAAATCTGATGACGGCGTTTTGGTGGCTTATCCGAATCCCGCGAAGGATTTCGTAATCGTGAAATCCAAAGATTCTGCTTTGAAAATTAAAAGCATTACTTTATATTCTATTATCGGAATGCAAGTTGCAGAATATCAACTCAATTCAAATTCTGCTGAAATTAGGCTTGATAAACTCCGACCCGGAAAATATCTGATGAAATACACGTTGAGTAACAACACGCAGAAAGTTACCCAAATCGTAAAACAATAAACTCTCCAAAAACGGAGAGTTTTTTATTTCTTAAATTTGCCTCAATTCCGGAAACCTAATCACGATGAGGATAGATATTATCAGCGTTCTTCCCGAACTGATGGAAAGTCCGTTTCAAACTTCGATTTTAAAAAGAGCCGTCGAAAAAAAATTGGCGGAAATTCATTTTCATCAGTTGAGAAATTGGGCAAACAACAAACACCGCCGAGTGGACGACGAACCTTATGGCGGCGGTGCCGGAATGGTGATGATGGTAGAACCTTTGGATCTTTGCATTTCCGATTTGAAATCCCAAAGAAATTACGACGAAATTATTTATCTCACGCCGGACGGCGAAACTTTAAATCAAAAAACGGCGAACGCGCTTTCCATAAAAACAAATCTGATGCTGATTTGCGGACATTACAAAGGTATTGACGAAAGGGTTCGAGAATTGCACATCACCAAAGAAATTTCCATCGGCGATTATGTTCTCACCGGCGGAGAATTGGCGGCTTGCGTTTTGGCAGATTCCGTAATTCGTTTACTTCCGGGTGTTTTGAACGACGAACAAAGTGCGCTGACCGACAGTTTTCAGGACGATTTGCTCTCGCCGCCGATTTACACAAGACCCGAAGAATACAAAGGTTTGAAAGTTCCCGATGTTTTGCTGAGTGGAAATTTTGCCGAAATCGAAAATTGGCGACATGAACAAGCACTGAAAATTACCCAAAAAAAACGTCCGGATCTTTTGTTTTAACACATAACAAAAATTATATCTGTTGAATTTCCTTTTGAAAAGTTCTATAATCAATATCCAGCGTAATAAGATTGGTATGTATATGAAATCCCGGTATTTCCTTTTCAGAACCCCTGAAAACAACGGGTCTTAAAAGCGAATCATCGGGATAATCCCATATTTCGTGGCTTGATTCTGTCCGTATATAAACAAGCCCGCGTTTTTTGAGCCATTTTCTCCATTTGGCTGTTGGTACAGGTTTATATCCCATATTCAATTAAGCCACAGGTATGGCAATTTTTTCATTATAAATTTGTGGATTTTTTCTAAAAATTTCTTGATTTTTCTGTAATGAAAACACAGGTTGATTATATATCGGTATAGGTTTTTGCTGTAATTGCCATCCCAATTTAAGTAAAAATCTTTCTAATGTGCCCTTTCTGTCGGTTTCTTTAATGAAAATGTTCATAGATTCTTCAAATAAAGTTTTCGCTTCTTCTTTATTATCTCCATAGGAAGACAATTCTAAAGCCGGACAATAGGCAACCCAAGTTTCATCTTCTTTAAAAAGAGCCACCTGAACATTGATAATGATTGAATTTTTATTTCTTTCCAAAAAATTCTCGGTCATAATACTTTATAATTACATATTAAAATTACACTTACACTTACAAATGTAATAATAAATTATTTGTTAAAAACCCCGACCGTTTTTCCCGATTCGCAATCCGCATCAAATCCTCTCAATATCTGCACCGAGTGCCCTCAATCTTCCGTCTATATTTTCGTAGCCTCTGTCGATTTGCTCGATGTTGTGAATAATGGATTTTCCTTCGGCGGAAAGTGCGGCGATTAATAGCGCGTTTCCGGCACGAATGTCGGGCGAAGTCATCGTCGTTCCGCGTAGCGGATATTCGTGATTTAAGCCTACAACAGTGGCTCTGTGAGGATCGCATAAAATAATTTGCGCGCCCATATCAATCAATTTGTCCACGAAAAACAATCGCGATTCGAACATTTTTTGGTGAATCAGCACCGTTCCTTTTGCTTGGGTTGCGACTACGAGAATTATGGAAAGCAAATCCGGCGTGAATCCAGGCCAAGGCGCATCGGAAACCGTGAGAATAGAGCCGTCTATAAATTTGTGAATTTTGTAATGTTCCTGTTCCGGAATGATGATGTCGTCGCCGCTTTGTTCTAATGAAATTCCCAATTTTCTGAACGTGTTCGGGATGATTCCGAGTTGGTTCCAATTCACGTTTTTGATGGTGATGTTGGATTTCGTCATCGCCGCAAGCCCAATCCACGAACCGATTTCTACCATATCGGGAAGCATTTTGTGTTCCGTTCCGTGCAGTCGGGAAACGCCTTCGACGGTTAAAAGATTGGAACCGATTCCGGAAATATTGGCACCCATTCGGTTGAGCATTTTGCAGAGTTGTTGCAGATAAGGTTCGCAGGCGGCGTTGTAAATTCTTGTTTTTCCTTTTGCTAAAACTGCCGCCATCAGCACGTTTGCCGTTCCTGTGAGCGAGGCTTCTTCCAAAAGAATAAATTTTCCGTGAAGTTCTTTGGCTTTTAAGGAGTAAAAAGATTCGTTTTCGTCGTAATGAAATTCTGCTCCCAATTCCACAAATCCCTGAAAATGAGTGTCTAATCTTCTTCTTCCGATTTTATCTCCGCCCGGAGTCGGCATATACGCTTCGCCGAATCTTGCGAGCATCGGACCCAAAAGCATAATCGAGCCGCGAAGTTTTGCACCGTCTTTTTTAAATTCTTTGGATTTCACATAATCGAAATTCACGCGGTCTGCTTTGAAAGTGTAGTCTCCGTTTCCGTTTCGGGTGGTTTTCACGCCGAAATCTTCAAGGATTTCAATCAAGCGATTAACGTCGTGAATGTCCGGAATATTTTTAATTCGAACTTCTTCATCGGTCAGCAAAACGGCACAAATCACTTGCAAGGCTTCGTTTTTAGCACCTTGCGGAAAGATTTCTCCGTGCAATTTTTTTCCGCCTCGTATTTGAAAAGTTCCGCTCATTATTTTTTATTTTTATGATTTCTGCGGCGTTTTTTGTTTTGATTTTTGTTTTGATTTTTGTTGCCGCGATTTCCCGAATGGTAAAGTTTTGATTTTTCCAAAGAATCAATTCCGGTGAGGTCTAATCTGTTTTCGGAGAGTTCTTTCAAGTGCCGAAAAATCACATCGTCCGTTACATGTTCTTTGTTGTAAACGTTGTAAGATTTTTTCATATTGTTGGCGATGACTTCAATCAGGGCTTCTTTTTCTTCACCTTCATCGAGTTCGATGGCTTTGTCAATGAGTTGCAGAATACTTTTCCCATAAAATTTAAAATCGCCTTGCAGTTTGGGATATTCCATTTTGTTTGGTTTTTCGGTCAGTTCTTCAATAGTCGGCGCGGGATATGGAGCATCCACGTCCAAATCATGATTTGCCAAGATAAAAAGGTGATCCCAAAGTTTGTGTTTATAGTTTTCTTCGTCTCGAAGTTGCGGATTGCGTTGCCCCATAAAATCCACGATTGCGACTGCCATTTCGCTGCGTTCTTCTTTTGTGGAAAGTTCTTTGCAATGCTCCACCAATCGCTGAATGATTCTGCCGTATTCCGGCATATTGAGATGTGTATTTTGTGTGTTGTATTCCATTTTGCAAAGATATGATTAATGTGGTAATGTTTCAATCTATCGACTTAACAATTATTTTAAAAATTTCAGATCTGCAAATATAAATACTCGTCTTTGAACAAAAAAAGTATAAAAATATTTAAAGGCGAGAGTATCGTAGATTTTTTTGACAAGTACAAAACCGACTTGGATTGTTTGGAATATCTGTCAAAAATAAAATGGGAATACAGTTTTTAGAATTAATCGTTCTATATGCAGGCAAACTATTTTTCACAAGCTAATTGAGCGGCTTGTTTCACATAAAACATTGGTTTACAGAAAATTAAAATAAGTGGATAAATTTGCGACTCAAAAAATGTTTTTTATATCTACCTGTAAAGTATTGTTATACCCTATTGAAGGTATATTCCGAAAATATATAAAAACCCTTCGTGAACTTTGTCCACAGATTTTTCGTCTGTACTCAACGTGGCAAAATGTGCCGGATGAGCAATGCAGTTCGGGACTTCTAAAACCTTTCCACTCCGAAAATATAATAAACCACCGCCAAAACTCTCGCAAAAAATTCGCGAGTTTGGTTTCTGTAAAAACTTTCGTTTTGGTAAACATCTTGTGCATCAAAACCCAGAGCGTTCATATTATTATTTCTCGCATAAAATAATGCCCGCAAATTGTGGAAACCTTGCGAAACGATAATCACATCGTTTTCCCGAAAAACATTTTTGCAGTTATTGATAGACAACCGGGTTTTAAAGCCTTTTGGGTCTTCTATGATGATATTTTCCGGAACACCTTCCTGATAAACCAAATAATTTTTCATCGCTTTCGGTTCGTTATAGCCTTCGCTTTTTTCACCGCTCACGATTATTTTTTTAATTTTTCCATTGTGATACAAAAGTGCTGCTGCATCCATTCTCGCTACAAAATACGGATTTGCGGCTCCGGATTTCATCTTCGGCGAAGTTCCCAAAACCAAAGCCGTTTCGAGTTGCGGAATTTTAGAAACTTTAGTATAAGTCCGTCCGTTTGTCAAAACCGCTACCCAAATATTCGCCAGTGCCATCAGCAGAATTCCGAGTTCCACTGATGAAATTAAAAATTTGAATATTTTGGATACCGTTTTCATTTTTTCGAGTTTTGAGTTACGGGTTTCGAGGGCTTTATTCTTAGCGGAAAGAACTTATCAATTTTTCAATAATTCTTTCATTTTTTGAATTTCCTCTTTCTGTATTTGGATAATTTCTTTTAAGAATTGTTGTGTTTTTTTATATTTTTGAGATTAAACAAGCCATATTTTTAAGATTCGCGGAAAATTAATGTCTTCCAAATTATCGTCTTGAAAGACAAAACTCGTGGTGTTAGTTTTCAAAAAATAAAGAAATTCTGTCTTTCAGCACCGAAACTCTTATTCAAACAATTCCGCGGTGTTCAGGACGTTTACTTTTCCGTCTTCGCAACGGATGGCTTCGCCCGGAAAATTTTGAATCATGTGATAATCGTGGGTCGCCATCATTACGGCGCAATGATTTTCGTGTGCTACTTTTTTCAGCAGCGTCATAATATCGTTGGAAGTTTCCGGATCGAGATTTCCGGTCGGTTCGTCGGCTAAAATCAATTCGGGACGGTTCAGAAGTGCTCTTGCAATCGCAACGCGCTGTTGTTCGCCGCCGGAAAGTTCGTGCGGCATTTTGTGTTTTTTGGTTTTCATTCCTACGCTTTCCAAAACTTCATTGATGCGGTCGTCCATTCGGGTTTTATCTTTCCATCCGGTGGCTTCCAGAACGAATTTCAGATTTTTTTCCACGGTTCTGTCCGGCAAAAGTTGAAAATCCTGAAACACGATTCCTAATTTTCTTCTCAAGTTCGGAATGTCGGAAATTTTAAGCGTCGGCAAATCAAATCCGGCAACGTTTCCTTCGCCTTCCGCCAAGGGAATATGCCCATAAAGTGTTTTCAAAAGCGAACTTTTTCCGGAGCCGGTTTTCCCGATCAGATAGCAAAATTTTCCTTTTTGTATGTGAAGATTAACGTTGTTGAGAACGGTAAAATTTTTCTGCGCAATTTTTGCATTGCTCAAATTGATGATGTTTTCTCCGGTTTCGTGTCTGTGAGGCATCTCTTATTATTTGAAATTTGAAGTTTGAAATTTGATTCTTGTGTCAAAAATAAGGAAAATTAACAAATAAAAAACGCCCGAAAAATATTTTGCAGGCGTTTTTGGTATATGATAATTCAAGAAATTATCTCTTTGCGCGAACTGCGCTTACAGTTAATCTCTTTCTGCCTTTTGCTCTTCTTGCAGCCAAAACTCTTTTTCCGTTCGGCGTAGACATTCTTTCCCTGAAACCATGTTTGTTTCTTTTTTTTCTTTCTGACGGCTGAAATGTTCTTTTCATTATTTCCGAGTTATTATTCTTTCTAAAAAAATTCGGTGGCAAAGATATGGATTTTTTTATTCTCTGCAAATTAATTTTTTTTTTTTTACCTTTAAACCTTGAAGGTTTGGTTAAAAATCACATCACACAAAAATCTCGGTTCAGACAATGCACGGTCGCGGCGCGCTACGACCCTACAAAAAAATCGGCAAAACTCCTATTGAATTTTGCCGATTGAAATGTTGATGCTGTGATGTCTATTTGATAACTTTTCGGATTCTTGCTGTTTCTTTTGGTGATAATGCAACAACATTCCAAAAGGAACTATAATCACTCGTGTCGTTGGTAACGATAATACTGCATTTTAATTTTTTACACAAAACGTAATGCACATTATCTTCTACGTCTTTATTTTCATAACGCGTTCCCTCTTTTACATCGTTTCCGAAAAGATCGATGATAGAGAACTTCGTATAAATTTTTTCAATACATTCAACCGCTTTTTCGCGGGTAAATGCGCTTCTGTTTTTTTTCTTGGTCTGCAAAATACCCACAGCCTGCACCACTGCTAAAGACGATGTAAACAAAATCTCTTTACGAACCTTGGTAAACAGATAATTCAAACATTTCACATCATCTGCTTGTTGAGTAAAGTAATTCACCAATACGTTGGTATCAACATATACATTCTTCTTACTCATAAAACAATGTGTTTAAATTGTTTCCTTTCGTCTTGAGTTACCACATCCAGATTATCCACTATAAATTCGCGTTTCGCAATATCTAT
>JAITMJ010000144.1 GCA_031277475.1 Flavobacteriaceae bacterium | reverse complement strand
GGATGCCGAATAATTTTATAAAATCCGTCTTTTTTGAGTTCGTGATGTTCTTTTATGGTAACATCCACCGTGAAATATTTGCCCAAAGATTTTATAATGACGAGTCTGAGAAAAATTCCCGTAAATACAAACAACAATCCGCAATAAACGATCCAATTATGATTTATGATTTTTGCATTTAAAAAAATATTGGCGGAGAAATTTGCCAAGATAATTGACAAAACAATAACGATCCACAACAGATTAAGCGTAGATTTATCTTTACCTTTTTTATCGTCTTTGCTTGAGATCAATCGTTTTTTATAATATAATTCCGATAAAAACCACAGTGCCATCAGCAAATAAAATAGTATCGTTGGAGGATTCATTTTACTTATTCTTTGATTAAAATTGATTCAGCAAATTACAATTTATTTTTTTCTACTTTTCTATCGTCCGTAATGCTTTTTTAATAATGTATTTCGTTTCTTTGGTGTTGCTTTCTTTTTCCCAGCGTTTGCAGAGATTTTTTACGAAATCGGGTTGGGTTTTGCTTGCATCGTTCAGCCAATTGCCAACGCTGTCTTGCACATATTTTGCGGGGTCGGATTTTAGCGGTTCCAAAATCGGCAAAGCCAATTCGGGATGTTGTTTCAGCATTTCGATGTGTTCGCACCAAACGCCGCGAGGACGGGTGGCTTCGCTTGCAAAACGCCGAATATTTTCGTCATCATTTTTCGTCCATTCGGCAAAAATGGAAATGCTTTCGCTTAAATTTTTGGCAATGCTTTCCCGAACCGCCATCCACGCAATTTCGCGAACGCCAAAATGTTTATCAGCAGCAAAAGATTGTATTTTTTGAAGTTTATTTTTAAGGCTCAATTCCGGATTTTTCCCGATGGTGTAAGTTGCCCAACAGCGCACCAAATCCGACAAATGCGTCGAAACGATTTTCAAAAATTCCTCGTCTTTATGAATGTTTGTCTGTTCAAAAATCCCTGTTCCGATGGCTTCGTTGATGGTGTTTACGGTTTGTTTTTTCAGGGTTTCGATTTTTTGTAAAATCGGTTTCAGATAGTTTTTTCGGTTGTGTTTTGTCAATAAATTTTCGAGCAAAACTTTTTGGTCAACCGCCAGCCATTCCACCAAATTTGCTGTTTCCATTTCACCACGATTAAGCTGTTCCAAAATTTCTTTCGGAATATCTTTTATGGAACGGAAGCCTTTGCGTTTTGTTACTGTCATTGTATAATTAATTTATAAATTCACCATTAGCATTCGTAGTTAATACATCTGTCATATAAAGAAAAAAAGGTTTCAATAGTTTATAGGCATCAATAATTTGATCTTTAAATTTCGGAGAGAAAACGGTTTTATCATCAAATTCTTTTTTGAGCAAAAACTGTTTATAGCGAATCAGGTCAATGTGCGGATGATTTTTGCTAAATCCTTTTGGTGCGGTTTTGACTGTTTCGCCCTGCAAAAATCCAAATTCTTTTTTGAGTTTCGGATGGTTCAATATGTTCCGCAAATCATCTTCTGTTTCAATTCCGGCGCGTATTCGTTGCAAATCATCTTTGTTTGGCATCCAGAATCCGCCGCCAACAATGCTGTTTCCGGGTTCCAAATGCACATAAAAACTGCCTCTGTTTTGCGGTTGACGGCGTGGAAAAAATATTCCGAAATGGTTTTTGTACGGAGATTTGTCCGAAGAAAAGCGAACATCCCGATAAATGCGGTAAACTCTATATTTTCCGAGTTTATCTATTTTTGATAATTCGTCGAATATCGCATCGGAAAACGTAAGCACTTCGTTTTTTGCCGCTTCGTATCTTTCCTTGTTTTTCGCAAACCATTCGCGATTATTGTTTTGCTTCAATTCGGATAAAAATTTATAAATTGATGGTGTCATATTGTTTCTTGTTTTTATCATTTGCCAAACGGAATTTCTTTTATTGAACGATTTTTACTTTCACTCATAAATTTTGTATTTAAAATTATTTCACTGCCACAAAAATTTCCACTTCCGAATTTTCTCCGTTATCCGGGGTAGAAATCCCGATGATTTTAAATCCGTTTGTCATTGTTTTTTTGTTAAAATTGAGTCTGCAAGTTTACGGATTATTTTTGTTTTAAAAATACAAAGTGGTCAGCGTTCTCGCATATTTTCACTTTGGGAAAGCCGTGATTTTTCTATAAATTTGCCGTGAAATTTAAAACTCAAAATGTTTTCCATTCAGCCTGTTTTAGAAAACGAAGATGTACGGCTTGTTCCATTGCAAAAATCCGATTTTGAAAAACTTTATCGCGTGGCTTCTGACCCTCTGATTTGGGAACAACATCCCAATAAAGACCGCTACAAAAAGGAAATTTTCAAAACTTTTTTTGACGGAGCCATCGTTTCCAAAGGTGCTTTTTTGATTATGGATAAAAAATCCGACGAAATTGCAGGCAGCACAAGATTTTATGATTACAGCGAAACCGGAAATTTTATTTTTATCGGCTACACGTTTTATGCACGAAAATTTTGGGGTTCAAAACTCAATCCGCAAGTGAAAAAACTGATGCTCGATCACATTTTTTCGTATGTGGATTTGGTGAAATTTCACGTCGGTGCTGAAAATTGGCGATCCCGAAAAGCAATGGAAAAACTCGGTGCTGAATTTAAAGGCGAAGTTCCGGTTGCCTATTTCGGCGAAGAAACCAAACTAAATGTAGAATATTGGATTCGAAATTCGGGTTGGTAAAAAATAAAACATTGATTATCAATGGATCAAATTGTAAAAGTAAATTTATATTCAAATTATTTGGTAAAGCCTAATACTATTTGTAGCATTGTTGCGTTTTTTATTTTGGGTTGCGAGGTTTGAGGTTTATCTTTAAATGTTTAAATTTTTAAATGCTTAAATCTTTAAATACCTAAATTTTCATTAATACATTATACATTATACATTATACATTATACATTTTACATCAATACAACAAAAAAAATGAACACACTTCAAAAATTTATGATGATTTGTTCCGGCTCGAACATTCACATTTTGAAAAAAACGCCGAGCGAATGGAACAAATTTGCGGGAATCGGCGGAATAGTTTTGTTTACGGCAATTTTTGCAACGCTTTCCGCAGGCTACGCCATTTTCGTCATTTTCGATAATCTTTGGGCTACGGTCGTTTTCGCCATTTTGTGGGGATTGATGATTTTCAACCTCGACCGATACATCGTTTCGTCCATCAAAAAAACAGGAACTTGGCAGAACCAAATTTTGATGGCAATTCCGCGTTTGATTTTGGCAACTTTTCTGGGAATCATCATTTCAAAACCTTTGGAACTCAAAATTTTTGAGAAAGAAATCAATAAACAACTCAACACCATTATCCAAAGAAATAAAAAGCAACTCGAAGCGGAAATGAACGGAAGAATTTTGCAGCAATCGGGACCTTTTGAAACGGAAAAAAAGCAAATCGGGCAGAAAATTGCAGATTATCAAAAGGCTTACGATTCGGCTTCCGTGGAATTGGAAAAAGAAATTTTGGGAACAAAAACGGGTGTTACTTCCGGAAAAATCGGTTTCGGAACGAATGCAAAACGCAAGCAAGAACTGAAAGAACAAAGGCGGCAAGATTTGGAAAATTACCAAAAACAAACGGATCCCAGATTGGAATATTTGGATAAAGAAATCTCAAAAGTTTATGCCAATTTGGAAACCGAAAGAGGAAAAACCGAAACTTTTGAAGATAAATTTAACGGATTTGCGGCGAGATTGCAGGCATTGAACGAACTCGGTGAAAATTCCGAAATCATCGCTTTGGCGAGTGCTTTTATTTTGGGACTTTTTATTTGTTTGGAAATTTCACCGGTTTTGGTAAAACTGATTTCGTCCGTAGGTCCTTACGATTATCTTTTAGATAAAACCGAAAACGATTTCCGGCTCTACGCCAAAGAAAAAACGGAAAAAGGAAATGCGCTGACAGATTGGCGGATTGGGAATTTTAAACAAATTTTAGAGAAAAAAAAGTAAAGATAATTTTGAAATTTGAAATTTTCCAATTTTTTAACTTCATAACTAATTTTTCATACCTTTGTAAAAATTAATTTTTTATCTATGAAATTTATTGTTTCGAGCGGAGAATTGCAAAAAGCATTGCAGACTGTGAGTGGCGTGATTTCCGGTTCGCAATCCAGACCGATTTTGGAAAACTATCTTTTTGAATTGGCAGAAAATACTCTTAAAATAACGGCTTCAGACGGAGAAACTATTTTGGTAACTTCCTTGGAAATGAAATCCGGCGATGAAGGAAAAATAGCAGTTCCGGCGAAAACTTTTCAAGATTTCATCAAAACTTACGGTGAACAACCTTTGACGTTTTCCGTGAAAGACAATGAAGAAAAAACCGGAAAAATTCTCGAAATTTTAGACGAAAAAGATAATTTTTCCGTGGCTTTGGACAATGCCGACGATTATCCCGGACTTCCGGAATTTGATGCGGCTCAAAGCCTAACCGTTTCCGCAGGCATACTTTCCGAAGCCCTGAACAATACGCTCTTCGCAACCAGCAACGATTCTTTAAGACCTGTGATGACGGGCGTTTTGTTTCAATTTAAAGAAAACGAAACCAATTTTGTTTCTACAGATTCCCACAGATTGGTGGTTTACAAAAGAACAGACGTAACTTCCGAGCCGATGGAATTCATTATGCCAAAAAAACCTTTGACGATTTTTAAAAATATTTTGACCAATTCCAGCGATGATGTGGCGATTGGTTTCAACGAAAATATGGCGAAATTCACCTTCGCAAACAATATTTGGATTTGCCGATTGATTGACGGAAAATACCCGAATTACGAAGCCGTGATTCCGAAAGAAAATCCGAATGTTCTCACCATCAACCGAAATCTTTTGCTCGGTGCCATCAGAAGAGCCTCCATTATGTCCAACAAATCCACCAACCAAGTGCGGTTTAAACTTTCCGGAAATATTTTGAACCTTCACGCCGAAGACACCGAATTTGCAAACAAAGCAGATATGCAAGTTCCGTGCGATTACAACGGCGAAGAAATGAACATCGGTTTCAGTTCCAAATTTCTTTCGGAAATGTTGAGCGTTTTGGTTTCGGAAGACATTATTTTGAAAATGTCTCAGCCCAATCGCCCCGGAATCATAGAACCTGTGGACGGTTTGGAAGAAAATGAAAGTATTTTGATGCTTTCAATGCCGGTAATCGGAATGTAGTTTTTTTCGAGATATGAAAATCAAGATAATTTGAGAATGTGTTAATTTTGAAAATGAGATAATTGTAAATTTAAAATCTATAATTTCTCATATCTAAAAAATGATCGTTCAAAAAATCACCCTTACCAATTTCAAAAATCACAGCGAAAAAAAGTTTGAATTTTCGCCGCAAATTAATTGTTTCGTCGGGAACAACGGCGTCGGGAAAACCAATATTCTCGATGCCTTGCATTATGTTTCCGTAGGAAAAAGTTTTCTGGGAAATTCGGATTTAAACAACATCAAAAACGCTGAAGATTTTTTCGCTTTGGAAGCCGAAATAAACCACGATGAAAAAACGGACGTCATCAAAACTTTGCAACCGAAAGATTCAAAAAAAATCATTAAAAAAAACGAAAAAACCTACGAAAGAATTGCTGACCATATCGGTTTTTTGCCGAGCGTGATGATTTCGCCCTATGATTCCAACCTGATTTCCGACTCCGGAGAAAGTCGGCGGAAATTTTTGGATGCGATGATTTCGCAAACCGATTCCGAATATCTTTTTGACCTTATTCAATATCAAAAAACCGTTCGCCAAAGAAATGCGCTGCTGAAATTTTTCTTTAAAAACCGCACGTTCGACGGCAATTCATTAGAAATTTACGATGAACCCATCACCGATTTCGGAACCAAAATCTTTGAAAAAAGAAAACGTTTTATCGAACATCTGAACCCGATTGTCCAAAAATTTTATGAAATCATTTCCGGCGGAAACGAAAACGTCAGCGTGATTTATGAGTCTGATATTATTCTTCAACAAACTGATAATGAAAATATTAAACAAATTTTTAAACAAATTTTAAAGGAAAATTTAGATAAAGACAGGCAACTCACATTCACTTCAAAAGGCGTTCATAAAGACGATTTGCTTTTTGAGATGAACGGAAATCTCATCAAAAAAATCGGTTCGCAAGGTCAGCAAAAATCGTTTTTAATCGCTTTGAAACTCGCACAAATCAACAGAATAAAAGATTTGACGGGTAAAAACCCGATTCTGCTTTTGGATGATATTTTCGATAAATTGGACGACAGCCGCGTTTCGCATTTGATAGAACTCGTGAACAAAGAAAATTTCGGGCAAATGTTCATCACAGATACGCATAAACAGCGCACGGAAAGCGTGGTGAAAAGAATAAACGAAGAATCCAAAATTTTTGAAATTTGATTCGAAATACGAGTTTCGAGTTCATATCAAAAATATGATTACCAATCTTTGGATTTCCTGCTGATGTTGCCGAAATCCTTAGAACTTTCGTAATTTTGCTTTTTGCAATTCGCTTTTAAACTTTGAATTTTTGAACCTTGAACTTTGAATCCAAAGAATGCTCGATTTCCAACATATAAAAACCCGACTTTTTCCGAAATATTTTGAATGTGCGAAAGGTATTTCCGAAAAATTTAACGCCTTGAAAGAAGCCGAAATTTCAGGTGAAAATTTTAGTTTTTACACTTCGGTTTCGTCGGTTTTTTCGAGCAGAATCGAGGGCGAAGAAATAGATTTGGACAGTTTTATAAAACATAAAAAATTCGGCGTGGAATTTCAGCCCGATTACACCAAAAAAACAGACGATTTGTATGAAGCGTATCATTTTGCAAAAATCAATAATTTGTCTGAAAAAAATCTGCTAATCGCTCATAAAATCTTGACAAAAAATATTCTGTCCCCGAATTTTCAGGGTGTTTACAGAATTTCAAATATGTATGTTCTTGCGGGCGACGGAAAAATAGAATATGTGGCGGCTTCGCCTTTTGAAATAAAAAACGAGATGAAAAATTTTTTCTCGGAGTTGGAAATTTTGCTTCAGCAGAGTTTAAATATCGAGGAAATATTTTTTTTCGCGGCGTTGCTGCATTTGGTTTTTGTGAAAATTCATCCGATGAACGATGGAAACGGAAGGCTTGCAAGGCTTTTGGAAAAATGGTTTTTGGCGGAAAAACTCGGTGAAAAAGCGTGGTTTTTGCAAAGCGAAAGATACGATTACGAAAATCATCAAAAATATTATGAAAACGTCCGAAAATTAGGGATAGAATTTGAAACTTTGGACTATGAAAAATCTTTGGATTTCCTGCTGATGTTGCCGAAATCTTTAGAACTTTCGTAATTTTGCCGGAATAGGTGCGAAGAAAAAAATATATTGAAAATTCAAGCGTATAAAAACAAATCATAGATCATCGATGATAAGAATTTTTGCTTTAATAACAATGTTGGCAGCCATAAGTTGTTCAAATCAAAATAACCAAAATAATATGAATATTTTTAAAAAGATTTTTGGCAAGAAAGATGTCAAACAAGAATTTAGTCAGGAAGAATATGATAATGATTATGAACTTAAAATGGCAGGATTGGAATTTGTGTTGGGTAAATCTGACAACTTGGTCGGACACGCAATAATTCCTTTTGAAATCGGGGGTGCTGTTGATATGTACTATTTTCCAAACGGAATAAAAGGGACAGGTTTTGCTACGATGGAATTGTTAAAACCCGATGGAACAGGATCAATCCCCAATAAACTTGGAACATACGAATTGGTTGCATTTACAAAACTCAATTATGTACAAGATTCTGAGGAAACAAATCCTTTTAATTTGATTGAAAGACATATTTGCGGAATATTGACAAATATTGGATTTTACTCCTTTGAAGCAAAATTGGAGCCATTGGAAACTTGTGAAATACCCGGAAAGGAAGGGCAACCAAATATCTGTTTAATTTTAGATGAATATAAACCGGACGGAAAGGAATTTAAAATAGGAAATAGGAAACACGGACTTTTATTGGTAATGGAAGTTCATAGAGATGAAATGGAATTTGCAATGAGCAATGGAACAAAAAAATTAATAGAAAAACTCAAAGAAGCAGGGTATTATCCATACTCAGATTTGGATAGAAAATCCGTTGTTGAATAAAATTTTCGCTCCTAAACTTTAACCTTAAACTTTTGAACTTTGAATTTTTGAACTTTGAATCTAAAGAATGTTTGATTTACAACCCATAAAAACCCGTTTTGGAATTATCGGAAATTTTCCTGCGCTGAATCGTGCGATTGAAAAAGCGATTCAAGTGGCACCGACCGATATTTCCGTCCTTGTAGTCGGAGAAAGCGGAACCGGAAAAGAATTTGTCCCGAAAATTATTCATTCGGAATCTCGGCGAAAACACAAAAATTACATCGTTGTAAATTGCGGCGCAATTCCCGAAGGAACGATAGATTCCGAACTTTTTGGGCACGAAAAAGGCGCGTTCACGGGAGCAACTTCCACCAGAAAAGGCTATTTTGAAGTGGCAGACGGCGGAACGATTTTTTTGGATGAAGTCGGTGAATTGCCTTTGCAGACGCAGGTTCGTTTGCTTCGCGTTTTGGAAAGCGGCGAATTTATGAAAGTCGGTTCCTCGCAAGTTCAAAAAACGGATGTTCGAATTGTAGCCGCTACAAACGTCAATGTGATGAAAGCCATTCGAGACGGGCGTTTTCGCGAAGATTTGTATTATCGTTTAAACACGGTTCAAATTGATATGCCGCCGCTTCGCGAAAGAAAAGCCGATATCCATTTGCTTTTCAGAAAATTTGCGGTAGATTTTGCGGAAAAATACAGGATGCCGGAAATTTATCTTTCGGCGGACGGTGTTCAATATTTGGAAAATTATTCGTTTCCGGGCAATATTCGGCAGTTGAGAAATTTGGTGGAACAAGTGACGGTGGTGGAACAAAATCGCGAAATCAACGCCAAAAAATTGGAGGAATATATCCCGATGAATGCGATGCTTCCGGCGGTGGTTCAGAAAAATATTTCGGGGATTTCCAGTTCCGAATTTCATTCCGAAAGGGAAATTATGTATAAAATTCTTTTCGATATGCGAAATGATATTAACGATTTGAAATCCTTGACTTCGGAATTGATAAAAAATCGCCAAACGGAAGAACTCAGCCATCAGGAGAAAAAATTAATCAACCGAATTTATCAACCGGAAAACGTCAATCCGAATTCTTTGCTTTATTTTGAACAAAACCAAGTTCAAAATCCGACCATTATTTCAAATCCGAACGAAGATTTCGGCGATGTGGAAGAAATAGAAGCAGAAGAATCTAAACCGCTTTCTTTGCAAAATCACGAAAAAGAATTGATAATCAAAGCATTAGAAAAATACAAAGGCAGGCGAAACAAAGCGGCAGACGAACTCGGAATTTCGCAGCGAACACTTTACCGAAAAATAAAAGAATACGGATTGGAGGATTGAATAAATAAAATCATTAGTGTTGCGTTGTTTATAGGTGATTATTTTGTAAATAAATGAATATTAGTATTTTATGGGTCGAATTTAATTCCCGCGATTTGAAAAGATAAATTTACAGGTTAATCGTAACCTGCTATGAATCAAGATAAATATGTTTTTTCGCAACTGATTGATTTTTTACCTTATGAAAAATTTAAGTACATCGTCAAAAAATATCGCGGCAATAAAGGGATTCGAGAATTTTCCTGTTGGAATCAACTCTTGATGATGATGTTCGGACAACTGTCAAATTGTGAAAGTATGAGAGATTTGTGCATTTTAACCCAAGCCCATTACCAAAAATCTTATCGTTTAGGATTTGGAAAAAGCGTGTCGTTATCGGCTTTATCGCG
>JAITMJ010000030.1 GCA_031277475.1 Flavobacteriaceae bacterium | reverse complement strand
CTAAGAGCAGCGAGGACACCGCAAAACATTTTTTACAAAAAATGTTTTTTCATCAATCCTTAATGTTTCTTTCAGGAACGCGTCTCGTTTTTTGGCGAGACGCTTCCCGAAAGGAATTTCATTAAAAAATTTAATCATTAAATATCATTAAAACATTATGTCTCAAGCCATATACCGTAGAAAAAGAAACAAAAAAACATCAAGCACAAGACTGCTATTTATGATTTTAATAACGCTCGTAATGCTTTCCTTTCCCTGGTGGGTAGATTATTTTATAAACTTCATCGCGAAATTGGGGGATAGGCTGTTGATGGTAGTAAACAATTAGTGTTAAGTTAAGAGTGAACAATTTATAATTAACAAATTTAATTGATAGAATATAAATAAATTACAAAAACTATATGCGTCGTTTGACAACTAACTTAACATTATCACTTTGACAAAGTTTTAAAAATCAGCAAATTGGAAATATAAATCATAAATATCATCTTAATAATTACTTAAAATAAAAAGAAATAAAAAAAGAAAAAAACAAGAGAAAGTCTTTTCCCCTCTATGAGGATTGAGGGAGAAATCTACAAAAACAAAATCAAATATTTTCAGACAATGAAGAAACATTTTTTGCCGCTTCTCGCGCTCATGGTGAGTGCCGCGGCGTACGCACAGACTCACGGTGTTGGCATCAACACCTCTATTCCGGCAGCAACATTAGATGTGGTTGGAAAAACACCCATTACCGCTGCCAATCCCGAAGGCATCATTGCCCCGAGATTTACCCGTGAAGATTTGAACGAAGCCGAAGATGCTGTTCCCCAAGCATATGGATCGGCACAAATCGGCGCTATTGTTTATGTAACCGATGCCACCGTTGGAACGGCGAATACTGCAAAACAAACCGAATTTATTACGACTGTAGGCTACTACTATTTTGAAGGCACCAAGTGGATAAATATGTCGCTCGGGACATTGCCTCCGCCCATACTTAACGAAGTGGACGGCATTATCGGAAACGAAATCCTAAATGCTTCGAACGGACTTACCCGAACGGGTACCTCCGGAACAGCGGCTGACCCTTTCGGTGTGAAACTTGGAGGAACTTTGCTCGATGCAACCTCCATTTTTCAAACCAATCTCCCGCTGACATTCAATAATACCGCAGCAAATACGGCAAACGCCGTATCTTTTACCGGTACAGGGAAAACCGCCATTGAAACGCCGCTGATGATCACTTCCGGAAATCCCGGAGCAAATAAAGTTTTGACTTCTGACGGCAGTGGTAATGCCACTTGGCAAGACCCTGCTCCTGCTTCCGGAGGAGCGGAACCTTGGAGACAAATTAACACAAGCAATGATGCAGACGCCAACAATCAGAATATTTATCAAGGCGCAAAAGTGGGCATCGGTGCAAGTTATGCTACAGGAGTAACGATTGCCAATATGTCGGTGTTTGAAGTGGACGGCGCTTCCACAAACAAAGCCTCTACATCCGGCAGTCCGGACGTAAACTTTGCGTTGAGTAACCTTGCCGCTTCCAATGCTTCGGACAATCCTGCAGCGCTTGGAAACATCGGCATTTCAGGTATGAAAGACGGCGGCACCTACACGATTGTCTGCACGGCAACGAGCGGCAGTGGTATTCCGACTTTGAGTTTGACAGCAAATGCGAATAACACCATTACCATCATAAAATATGGCGACCGCAAACCTTTAAACAAAGTAGCCAACGACCAGCAAGTGGTGTTTTCCATCGTTTGCATCGGAAATACGGCTTATGTTTATACCACACTGTTTAATCCGTAGGCGGCGATAGGCTTTTATTAGAAATTAGTGATTAGGAATTTTTTCCCCTTCGGTGGACAGAAGGCTGATAACCGTGTCATGTTGAGCGAAGTCGAAACGCTTAAACAAACCCACATAGAAACATAGAAAGATGTTTCACAAAGCAAGAAACTATGTTCCTATGTGGTTAAACAAAGAAGAAGTCGAAACGCTTAAACAAACCACATAGAAACATAGAAAGATGTTTCACAAAGCAAAAAACTATGTTCCTATGTGGTTAAACAAAGAAGAAATCGAAACGCTTAAACAAACCACATAGAAACATAGAAAGATGTTTCACAAAGCGTTCCTATGTGGTTAAACAAAGAACAAGTAAATTATAACCGCTTCGCCCCCTCTCCTTGGGAGAGGGGCTGGGGGTGAGGATAAAAATAAAAAAAAATGAAAAAATTAACTTTAAAAACAGCAACAATGAAACAACTAAAAACAATCATCATCACAGCGATTACAACGGTATTTTACTTTCTCCCTTCCTTTGGAGGTGTCGGGGGAGGAGGGGCTTACGCACAAGTAGCCGGTGCACCGTACATCGTACCGGCTCCCGAAGAAGAAGAGAGCTGTCCGTTTACTACAGAAGGGAGAGATTTCTGGGTAACTTTTTTGAGAGCTACCGAAAACGATTTTTTCGGAATCATTGACCCCGGTTTTTTTCTAAAAATTACGACAGGAAATCTCGCTGCCGATGTAACACTGACATTTACCGAAGGCGGTGCCAATAGTGTTTTCAATTATCACATTAATGGATATTCGGCAGAGTTTATTGATTTGTCCAAAATGCCGCTTGGAGGAGCAACGTTTATTGACAAAAGATCGGCTGTGCGCCCGATTCCCAATGGCGGTATTCCTACTCCCCCCAAATCTCAAAAAACTCTGCATATTACTTCTACAACTCCCGTATCTGTTTATGCTTTCAATACAGGTCAGGCTACAACTGATGCCACCATTGTGATGCCGGTACCGGCGTGGGGTATGAATTATTATATGCTTGGTTATAGAGCTTTTGGTGTCAACTCGGATGAAATAATTATTGCCGCCACAAACGGCACTACGCTTTCTCTTGTTAACGATATTGCCAATACAACAACGCCGATTATGGACGGGGCAAACCCACTTATCCTTAACAGAGGAGACGTATATTACACCCGTAGTGATATCAATGGCGACCTCACAGGCAGACATATTACTTCCAACTATCCGGTGGCTTATTTTACACATAGCGAAATGTCACAAATTCCTTTTGGTTATCCGGCAGGAGATATTTTATGGGAACAATTATCTCCGGTGGACAGCTGGGGAAAAACATTTTTAGTTCCCAACACCCTGGAATATAACAATTCCGGAAATAATATCGGGAATCATATACGGATAATAGCGTCGGAAAATAACACTAAGGTTGAATATTTCTCCGGTGCCATTCCGGTAACCACGTATAATGACGGTATTACGGATATACCTGGTGATACACCTATTGGCAGCGGGGGAATACTGCAAGCGGGGCAATGGTTCGAGCTGGAAATTCCGCGTTCAGGTTCAAATTCCTGCTTTATCAAAGCCGACAAAGCGGTTGGCGTTGCCGCATATATGACTGGAAAAGGCGGAGTTCCTGGTCAAGGTTATGGCGACCCCGCTATTACCAGAATACCGGCTATTGACCAACTAACCCCTGATGTAACTGTTTCTCCATTCCTTTTTCCAACCCTATCAAGTAGTTTCCAAACAACTCTGGATGAACCCGGAGCCCGACATTTTATGATCATCATAGCACCAACGGCATCAAAAGATAACATAAGCGTTATCACTTCAAGCGGTGCCGTAACGCTTGACCCTAACCAATGGATAGATAATCCCGACACGGCAAATCCGGTAACAAATCCGGGAGGCACAGCCATGTCCTACTATGACTATGAATTTGAAATAAGTAATGACCCCAATAAGGCTTTTAATGTAATCGGTCCTGACGGAGTGATTGTACTTGCTTATGGAATATACCCCGCAGAATCTTATTACTACAACGCCGGTAGCGGTGCCTGTGTGATAAATCCGTGAATCATTAAATTTTTAAAGTTTTTGGGAATTACAATGTTCCGAATAATTTTAATTTTGGTTCTTTCCCTCCCTCTCAAAGAGGGAATTTGTCTTGATTCTTTATTCTCAAATTCGTAACTTTGCCGCCGTTATTTTTATAAACTATTTATAATCAACAGAAATGAAAAAGCAGACGGTTAAAGAGATTTTACAGAACTACAAAAAAATATTGCATCACGACATCACGATTTACGGCTGGGTGAAAGCGTTTCGCTCTAATCGTTTCATCGCGCTGAATGACGGATCCACGATTAATAACCTGCAAATTGTGGTGGATTTTGAAAATTTTGACAAAAAAATCATTGATAAAATCAATACCGCATCCTCGCTGAAAGTGATTGGCGAAGTGATTGAAAGTCAAGGCGCGGGACAAAGCGTGGAGATCATTGCCAAAAAAATTACGATTTTGGGAGATCATTTCGCGGAAGAACTCCAAAACACGATTCTTCAACCGAAAAAACACAGTTTGGAAAAACTTCGAGAGCAAGCGCATTTGCGATTCAGAACCAATTTGTTCGGTGCGGTTTTCCGAGTTCGGCACGCCGTCAGTTTTGCGATTCATCAATTTTTTAATCAAAATCATTTTTTTTACATCCATACGCCGATTATCACGGGAGCCGATGCAGAAGGTGCCGGCGAAATGTTTGGCGTTACGAATTTTAATTTAAACCAAATTCCGAAAACCGAAAACGGCGACATTGATTTTTCACAAGATTTTTTCGGGAGGAAAACAAATTTGACGGTTTCCGGTCAGTTGGAAGGCGAAACCGCAGCAATGGGTTTGGGAAGGATTTACACTTTTGGTCCCACGTTTCGTGCGGAAAATTCTAATACGGCGCGTCATTTGGCGGAATTTTGGATGATTGAACCGGAAGTTGCGTTCAACAATTTGGAAGATAATATTGATTTAGCGGAAGATTTTCTGAAATATATCATCGGCTATGTTTTGGAACATTGCAAAGACGATTTGGAATTTTTAGACAAGCGTTTTACGGAAGAACAAAAATCCAAACCCGAAAAAGAAAGAGCGAAGGAAAGTCTTATAGAAAAATTGCAAAACGTTGTGGCAAAGCGTTTTATACGCGTCAGTTATACCGAAGCCATCGAAATTTTATCCAATTCTAAGGAAAATAAAAAAGGCAAATTTCAATATCCGGTGGAAAAATGGGGAACCGATTTGCAGTCTGAACACGAGCGGTATTTGGTGGAAAAACATTTTGAAAGCCCCGTAGTTTTGTTCGATTATCCGAAAGACATCAAAGCGTTTTATATGAAATTGAACGAAGACGGGAAAACGGTTGCGGCGATGGATGTTCTTTTTCCCGGAATCGGAGAAATCATCGGCGGTTCGGAAAGAGAGGCGAGATTTGATGTTTTGAAACAAAGAATGTCTGAAATGAACGTAGATGAACACGAACTTTGGTGGTATCTCGATACGCGAAAATTCGGTTCCGTTCCGCACGCCGGTTTCGGATTGGGATTGGAAAGATTGGTGATTTTCATCACCGGAATGTCCAACATCCGCGATGTGATTCCCTTTCCGCGAACGCCTAAAAATGCGGAGTTTTAGCAGAATTTTGAATTTTAGATTTTATTCTTGAATGTAAATATTTGTGAGCAATAATCCATAATTTGAATCCATTTGAGATTTCCTTTATAAGTTTGTCCCAAGAAAAATCAATACACGAAATTTTTTCCAAATAACAAATTTAAGTTTAACTTTAAAAATTGGAATTGCTCGTAATATCAATTTTTCTGTTGATACATTATAGAAATGGAACATTATGTATAGTTAATTAGCAATGCCGAAAATTATAATCAAAAATTTAAAAAAGAATTTTGCGAATTTTGTGTCTTACTATTAGAATTAATTATGACAATATTTACTTCCGAAAATTTTCAAATTTACAACCGATCGTTTCTTTTTGGAGATGCGGTTCGGGTTTCGTTTTTCATCAGAAATTCAGAATTAATAATGGCTGAAGAATCCTATTTTTTTTTAATGGCTTCTATGCGAAAAATGCGGATGAACATTCCGTTAACCTACACTTTGGAGTTTTTTCAGAAATTATTTTTAGAAAAAATTGAGGAAATGAAAATTTTAGACGGGATTATTCTGTTTTCGGTTTACAGAAATTCAGACCAAAAAACGCCACAGAAATCCGATGTTTCCTACTTTTTTGAAATTAAAATAAACGATGATATTCTTTCTCTTCAGCGTCCGATAAAATTGGATTTGATTAAAGAAATTAATGTTAATACCAATATTCTCAGCAATATTCGCGTTCATTGTCCGGAAAATATTTATGCGGAAATTTATGCCGAAGAAAACGATTTGGATGATATAATCCTTCTAAATCCCGAAAAAAGAATTGCCCGAAGTATTTTCGGAAATTTGCTGTTTTTGGAAGGCGAAATTCTAAAAACCCCGAAAACATCGGAAGGTGCCTATATTTCTCCGTTAATGGAAAATTTCATCACTTTCATTCATAAAAATAATTTAGCCGAAATCGAGCCTTCCGAAATCTTACCTTTCGAATCTCAAAAAGCCGATGAAATACTGATGATTTCAGATGAAAAAGGAATTTTTCCGGTGGAGAAAATCCGTAACAAAACCTTTGAGAGCAGACGTTTTTCGGAAATACTGGAAAGGTGGCATTTGGAATTTGAAATATGAGATACGTGTTTTGATTAAAATTAGACTTATTTTCGTGTATTTATATTAGAAATTAAGCGATGCCTTTAAAGAAATTTACACTTACTTGCCCGCACTTCAAGAAACCGCATTAATGAAAACCTCGTTCATACTCGGAATTTTTTCGTCGAACGAGCGTATTTTCCCGATTTTCAAAAGTTCGGAGAGCAGCAGATTTTGGTCGGTTTCATTTTTTAAATCGAAACTTAAAAGTCCGTTTTCGGAAGTTTCATTTTCTACGGAAAATCGGTTTTTAAACGTGGTAAATGCTTCGGAATCTACGTCTGACAAAGTGATTCCAAAAATATTTTTCTTAAATTTCTCACGAACATCAAAAATTTTTCCGTCTAAAACTTTTCGAGCATTGTTGATGAGTGCTACATAATCGCACATTTCTTCCACGCTTTCCATCCGATGTGTGGAAAGAATTACGGTGGTTCCGCTGTTTTTTAAATGGATGATTTGGTCTTTAATTAAATTGGCGTTCACGGGGTCGAAACCGGAAAAAGGTTCGTCGAGAATCAACAATTTCGGGCGGTGCAAAACCGTTACCACAAATTGAATTTTTTGCGCCATTCCTTTGGAAAGTTCGGAAAGTTTCTTTTTCCACCATTGGTCGATGTTCAGTTGTTCAAACCAAAATTTTGCTTGCGAAAGCGCATCGTTTTTAGACATTCCTTTCAGTTCTCCGAAATACAGAAGTTGATCGCCAATCGTCATATTTTTGTAAAGTCCTCTTTCTTCCGGCATATATCCGATTTCTTTGATGTGATGGACGTTCAGTTTTTCACCGCCGATAAAAATTTCTCCGGAATCGGCTTGCGAAATCTGGTTGACAATTCTGATGAAAGATGTTTTTCCGGCACCGTTCGGACCGAGAAGTCCATAAATACTGCCTTTCGGAACTTCAATACTGAAATCTTCGAGTGCTATTTTTTTTCCGGCGTTATAGGTTTTGGTAATGCGTTCTGCGGTTAGCATTTTTTGTTTTTTTCTCTTTTGTTTAGTATAAAAGATGTGAGTTTTGTTACATTTTTTTTGGCGACAAACCTTATTATTTCTCCTCATCTTCCAGCAAATGTCCAAAATATTCTTTTTTGGTTTTCAGGTAGTTTTTGCTGATTTCGTTGGATTTTATTTGCAGCGGAATTCTTTTGTTAAATTGAATATTGCTGTGTTTCACGATTTTAATTTTATCGGGATTGTTCGTCATCAAATTCAGGGTTTTTACTCCGAGAATATTCAGAATGTCAATAGCAGTCGCAAAATTTCTGTCGTCCGCCGGAAGCCCGAGTTGCAAATTTGCCTGAACCGTATCCCAACCTTTTTCCTGCAAAGCGTAGGCTTTTAATTTATTAATAATTCCGATATTTCTTCCTTCTTGCCGAAGATAAACAATAATTCCGCCGTTCTGTTGCATATATTTCATTGCTGTTTCCAATTGCTGTCCGCATTCGCATTTTTTGGAATGAAAGACTTCGCCGGTGATGCACTCCGAATGAAAACGCACGTTCACAGGTTTTGAAAAATCCGTATTTTCAGCGATGAGTGCCATTTGCGGCATCCAATCGCTTTCGTTTTCGGAAAAAGCAATCGTCCGAAAATTTCCGTATTCGGTCGGAACATTGGCTTCTGCTTGTATTTTTATCATAAAATTCAAGATTAAAATTTAACGCTTCGACTTATCATTCTGAGCCTGTCGAAGAATCAGCGTGACAAAATGTGTCAGATTAAAAATCTGCGGACAAAGTCCAACTTCATAACTCAGATATCGCATCTCTAAATCTACTTCCGAATTTCGCCGTAGGCAAGCAATCCATCGTAGTTTCTTCCGAACGGAGCGTAGTATAAAAATGCTTGATAAAGATTTTCTGTTTGCCAAAAATTTCCGTTGATTTCACCGAAATTCAAACTGCCGTCCGGATTTTTTGTGGCGAGAATATAATTGTAAAAACCCTGTTTCAGATAGATTTTTGCGACATATTGTTTGCGTTTTTCGTCGTAGAGCATTTGGCTTTTTTCGTCGGCTTCAAAATTATTAAAACCGCCCAAAACGTAAATTTCTTTTTCCACATTGTCGGAATCCAAAGAAAAATAAACCCACGAATAATCGCCTTCTTTGTCGGCATTTCGTTCAATTCCCAAATCGTTTCGGCGAAAATAAAAAGCACCGTTCACGTCCGGCTGATACTGATAATTCAGCGGATAAGCCCAAACCGAATACAAATAGGTATAATTGAATCCATCAATATTTTCAGTGCCGGCAACGGTATCAAACGGCTGATTGAGAATTTTGTTGTCGAAATAATAAAACTCGTTATTTCCCGGAAAAGCCAAATCCAACTGCTGAAAAACGATTTTATTTCCTAAAGTTCCTGACGGTTTCTGGTTGTATATCCCGACATTCCAATTGTTGTTTTGAATCACATTTAAACTCATGGAATTGACATTGCTGATTATACTTTGTCCGCTTCCAACCGCCTCAATTTCAATTCGTTGATTGACTTCCGGACGTTTCGTATCGGAAAATCGGGTGGCTTTCAAATGAACAATCGCGCCGTCTTCAACGATGCAAAAACGCCTTTTAAACGCCGGTTTTTCGGGAGAATCTCGATACACGATGATTTCAAAATTTCCGGAAATTTTCGGTTGAATTTTCGCATTCGGAAAAACCAATTCGTAGTGCGTATATTTTTGATAAGTGTTGAAAGAATACTGAAAATTGTCGATGAGTCCGTTCAAAGTTCCGGTGGCAAATTCGGAAAAAAACAAGCCATCGTCTTCCCAATTTCTGTCGTAATGTTTCAGTGTGTAGCGATAAACCGTGCTGGAATTGGCAAAATCGTCGAACCGCAAAATCAGTTGTTGATTAAAACCGATTACCGGAGTTTCATCGCTTGTAGCAGGATTAAAGAGTTGGATTCCGTGGATTTCTTGCCCGAAAATTTGAACAACAATGGAAAATAAAAATATTTGCAAAAGTTTCATACGAGCGAAGATAAGTTTTTTTTGTGAAATTAAAAACATTCATAACTCCGGCTTTTTTAGCAAAAAAAAGCATTTTTTTGCAGTTTTTCATTGTTTTTTATGTTTTTTTGGTATCTTTGGCTCAAAATTAAATCAAAACTATGGACATTAAAGATATACAAAATCTCATCAAATTTGTAGCCAAAGCCGAAGTTTCCGAAGTGAAATACAAAACCAAAGATTTTGAAATTACCATCAAAACGCCGCTCGCCGGAAATGAAATCAGTTATATTCCGCAGCCGCAAGTTTATCAGGCTCCGCCACAAGTTTCTACGCCCGTTTCCGGTACTTCCACGCCTACAACTTCAGAAAAAACCGAAAATGTGGTGGATGAAGGCAAATTTTTAACCATCAAATCTCCGATGATTGGGACTTTCTACAGAAAACCATCTCCGGACAAAGACGTTTTCGTGAATGTGGGCGATAAAATTTCTGCCGGAAAAGTGGTTTGCGTCATCGAAGCGATGAAACTTTTTAACCAAATAGAATCCGAAATCAGCGGAAAAATTGTGAAAATTCTGGTGGACGACGCCACGCCTGTGGAATACGACCAACCTTTATTTTTAGTGGAACCTGCTTAGTTCAATGTAACAATGTATCAGTGTAACAGTGTAACAATTTAATGATTATACATTTTACATTAATACATCATACTTTTTTACAATTAGAAAAATGTTTGAAGACATAAAAACCAATTATAAAAACACTGAAAGTCCGTACAATCCCGAATTTGTTGAGAAAATAAGACAAAGTATGGCTGATAAAAAAGCAGAAAAAGGAAGAAGGGTATCGGTAGAGGAATTTAAGCAATTATACAAATGATATTTTATGGAAATAGAAAACGATATTCTTTATATACACTCTCTTAAAGGACATTATGAATAAGTGATGAAATATACAAATTACGATTAAATATAAATACATTTTACATTATACAATTATAAAAAATGTTTAAAAAAATATTGATAGCCAACAGAGGCGAAATTGCAATGCGTATTTTGCGTACTGCGAAAGAAATGGGAATAAAAACCGTAGCCGTATATTCTACTGCGGATAAAGACAGTTTGCACGTGCGTTTTGCAGACGAAGCCGTTTGCATCGGTCCGGCAATGAGCAAAGATTCTTACCTGAAAATTCCGAACATCATCGCTGCTGCGGAAATCACGAACGCTGATGCCATTCATCCGGGCTACGGATTTTTGTCTGAAAATGCCAATTTTTCCAGAATTTGTGCTAAAAATCATATTAAATTCATCGGTGCTACTCCCGAACAAATTGAAAAAATGGGCGATAAAGCCAATGCCAAAGCCACGATGAAAGCAGCCGGAGTTCCTTGCGTTCCGGGTTCAGACGGATTGATAGATTCCTACGAATCTGCCGCAAAAATTGCCGAAGAAATCGGATATCCGGTGATGATAAAAGCCACAGCCGGCGGCGGCGGAAAAGGAATGAGAGCCGTTTGGAGGTCCGAAGATTTGAAAGATCATTGGGAATCTGCAATTCAGGAAGCGGTTGCCGCATTCGGAAACGGCGGAATGTATATGGAAAAATTGATTGAAGAACCGAGGCACATCGAAATTCAAATTGCGGGAGATCAGTTCGGCAAAGCTTGTCATCTCTCGGAAAGAGATTGTTCGGTTCAAAGAAGAAATCAAAAACTTACGGAAGAAACGCCTTCGCCGTTTATGACGGACGAACTTCGTAAAAAAATGGGCGAAGCGGCAGTGAAAGCGGCAGAATTTATCGGTTATGAAGGCGTAGGAACTATTGAATTTTTGGTGGATAAACACCGAAATTTTTATTTCATGGAAATGAACACCAGAATCCAAGTGGAACATCCGATTACCGAGCAAGTGATTGATTATGACTTAATTAGAGAGCAAATTTTATTGGCTACAGGAACTCCGATTTCGGGAGCAAACCATTATCCGAAACTTCATTCCATAGAATGTAGAATTAATGCGGAAGATCCTTACAACGATTTTCGTCCGAGTCCGGGAAAAATTACCGGATTGAACATTCCGGGCGGGCACGGCGTGCGTGTAGATACGCACGTTTATTCGGGATACACGATTCCGTCTAACTACGATTCGATGATTGCAAAATTAATCACCACCGCACAAACTCGCGAAGAAGCCATCGCAAAAATGAAACGCGCATTGGAAGAATTTTATGTGGAAGGCGTGAAAACCACAATTCCTTTTCATCGGCAACTGATGGAAAATGAAGATTATCTCGCCGGAAATTATACCACAAAATTTATGGAAGGTTTCGTGATGGATAGGAAATATGAGGCTTAAGAATTGATTTAAAGATTTAAAGATTTAAAGATTTAAGCATTTAAAAATTTAAAATCAATCTGTTAAGAAAAACTATGAAAAATGGGTATTTCAGTTGTCATTAATACTTATAATGCCGAAAAGTATTTGGAAAAAGTTTTGGAATCCATAAAAGATTTTGATGAAATCTTAATTTGCGATATGCACAGTGAGGATAAAACTGTAGAAATTGCAAAAAAATTTAATGCCCGAATTATTGTTCACGATAAAATAGATTTTGTAGAACCCGCAAGAAATTTTGCAATTCAAAGTGCAAATCATGATTGGGTTCTTTTGCTTGATGCCGATGAAACAATACCGGAAGAACTCAAAATCTATCTGAGAGAATTTAAAAATAATCCTAATGCTGATTCGATGCTTGCAATTCCGCGCAAAAATTACTTTTCGGGGAAATTTATGCGAGCCGCTTATCCGGATTATGTATATCGGTTTTTCAGGAAAAAAGATGTGTTTTGGCCGGAATTTATTCACTCGAAACCGGAGGTGAAAGGGAAAATTGCCAAAATCAAAACCAATAATAAAAAACTTGCTATTGAACATTTGGCAAATGATGATGTTACTGAAATTCTTCGAAAAAACAATATCTATTCCACTGCGGAAATCCCGAAAAGAAAAGGGAAAAAAGTAACTTCCGCAAAACTGTTTTTTTCACCACTCTTTTGGTTTATCAAATATTATTTCATTAAGAAAGGATTTCTTGACGGCAAGGAAGGTTTCATCTTTGCAAGGCTGAAATCTCAGTATAAATTTGCAACTTTATCTAAACTTTATGAAAACCAATCTCGAAGATGACGATTTCATTGATTGTTTCTACATATAATTGGTCTGAAGCACTTTTTCTTTGTTTGAAAAGCGTTGAAAAACAAAGCGTTTTGCCGGATGAAATCATTATTGCGGACGACGGCTCAGACTTTGAAACTAAAAAAATTATTGACTCTTTTCGTGATAAAATTAAAGTTCCCATTAAACACGTTTGGCATAAAGATGATGGTTTCCGCCTCGCAGAAATTCGCAATAAAGCAGTTTTGGAAGCAAAGGGAGATTATATCGTTCAGATTGACGGAGATGTTATTCTTCATCGGCATTTCATAAAAGATCACAAACTTTTTGCGAAAGAAAACACTTTCATCAAAGGAAGAAGAGCAATGATAGGCGCAAAAACCAGTGAAAAACTTTTGAAAAACGGCAAAACGAATATTTCTTTTTTAAGTTCGAATTTGGCAAGACGAGAACACGGCATAAGGATTCCGAATTTTCAAAAAATTTTTACCACTCGTGAAGAAAATTCCGCCGACGGCGTAATGGGCAGCAACATGGCTTTTTGGCGAAAAGATTTTGTAGAAGTAAACGGATACAACAACGCTTTGAAAGGTTGGGGAGCCGAAGATAAAGAATTGGCGCAACGAATGGTGAACAACGGAATTAAAAAAAGAAAAATTAAATTTGGGGCGATACAATATCATCTTTATCATGAAGAAAGCGACAAAAAAAATCACGACAAACAAGTAGAAACCATCGAAAATCTTCAAAAATCCGGAAAAATAAGATGTGAAAACGGACTCTCCGAAACCGAAAAAAACTATATTGTTTATGAATAATAACCTTATCAGCATCATAATTCCGTGTTATAATTCTGAAGAAACGATAGAAAAATGTTTGAAATCTGTTGTAAATCAGGATTATACAAATATTGAAATCATTGTGATAAATGATGGTTCTACAGACGGCACTCTGCAAATTATTCAAAATTTTAAAGAAAAAGATTCGAGAATTGTTTTAATCAATCAACAAAATCAAGGTGTTTCAAAAGCCAGAAATATAGGAATTTCAAATGCTTCCGGTGATTTCATTTGTTTTGTAGATTCGGACGATTGGGTGGAAAAAGAATATTGTTCGGTTTTGCTGAATAATCTTTTTGAAAACGATGCCGATATCAGTATTATTGCAGAAGTTAAAGAAAATCCGGAAGAAAATCCGTCCAAACTTGTTCAGGCAGAAAACAGGATTCAGGTATTCACACGAAAAGAAATTTTGGAACTCTTGTTGGAGGATAAAGTGGTAAAAAGCTATCCATGTGGAAAACTTTACCGCAAAGAACTTTGGCAAGACATTGCTTTTCCCGAACATTTGGAGGCATTGGTAGATTTGTTTATACTTTTCAAAATTTTTGACAGGTCGGAAAAAATCGTGGTTTCCGATCAGCCTTTGTATCATTATATCCAATATTCTCAAAGCCTTTCTCATAATCTTACTCCCAAAAGGGCTTATCATTTTTTTTTAGCGATAAAAGAACAACACCTATTTTTGAAAAATCCGGAAATCGGGAAAAAATCTCGATATCGCATATTAAAGAATTTTTTAAAAAAAATCTTTATGGCTCTGAAAAGAATCATCCGAAATACACAAGAAAACGAATTTGTTCAGGAAAAAAAAGAAATAGCAGAAGAGTTGCAAAAATTTTTACCGTATTCAATATTTGAAATCGGTGTAGAATATTATATTTATGTAAGATTCTATCTGTATTTCCCCCAAAAATATGCTTCATTTGTAAAAAAATAAATTGTTTTTTACATATTCTGTTTTATCATACTCATCTTCCAACCGTACAATATCGTCTTCGTCAAAATAAGTTCCGGTTTGTACTTCTATGAAAATCAAAGGTTTATCCGCAAGATTCATAATTCTGTGTTTTGCGCCAATTCGAGAAACAAGATACGAGTAACCATCAGCGTTTCCTACTCATCATCCAATCTGAATTGGTAAGATTGTATATTTTTTGGATGTCTTTAAGTATTTTTTCAAAATCAATTTTCAGGTCGATGATTTTTCCGAATTTTAATTTGAAACACCCATATTTCCTCAAACAATTCATCATTTGAGATAAATTTTGTCCGGTCTTTTTTCGAGTATTTTATATAAAGAAATTTTTATAATCAAACTATAGTTTGTGTAAAAAAATTATATTTGCATTATTAAATCTTTTAATTTTTTTTTATATGAACAAATTATGTATTGGCATAGCCACTTTATTTTGCGGATTTACTTTTGCGCAGGAATTTTTACAACCGTCAGACACTTTTTCCCATAAAGCAATTGCTTACATAACGCTTGCGGGCGGCAAGGAATTACAAGGAACAATAACAGATATTGACAGAAAAAAAGGGTTGATAGAAGAAATTGTCATTAAAGATGGAAAAGGCAAAAAACAAACACTAAAACCGGAACAGATTCATCATATGTATCTGATGCCTAATTTACTTTCAAAAGCGAACAACTCCGTTGAAGCATTGAAAGAAGCAAATAATTATACGGATAAAAGGTTGAACAATGCACTTTTAGGAAAAGGATATGTTTATTTTGAAAACGTTCCCGTGATGGTTAAAAAGAAGAGAATGAACATGTTGATGCAACTTGTAAATCCCGATTTCTGCTCAAAAATTAAAGTTTATCACGATCCAAGAGCAAGAGAAACCACTTCGCTGGGAATCGGTCCGCTTTCCGTGGCAGGAGGAATAGACAAATCCTATTACGTTTCAAAAAACGGTGAAGTAGCATATAAATTTGAGAAATCCGATTACAAAGATTCTTTTATTCCAATGTTTCAATCTTGCAGTGCTTTGATGGAAAAGTACAAAAATGATATTGCTTGGAGGGATTTTGAAAAGCATGTGTACGAATACACAACAGAGTGTAACTAATTACAAATATTTTAAAGGAGAGGAATACGAAGAATTTCTTTGTATTCCTTTTTTTTGATTGATTCTAAAATGAATTACAACAATTACATAGATTGTTAGACCGCTTGTTGTACTTTTGTATCAGGTTACTTTCCTTTGCAAGAGCCTTTAAATAAAGGATTTCATCGCTTTGCACTGCTTTAAAAAAAGTAGTAAAACCCAAAAACAAAAATATGGCATCTATTAAATTGATCCTGCGAAAAAATCAGGAAGACAAAACCGGGCATTGTCCGCTTTACATTAACGTTACTCAAATTTACGCAAAAGTGATTAATACTGAATTGGATACGGCGATGGAAAGGTTTGTTTATTGATTTTTATAGACCTTGAGACAAAAGACAAAAGACGCTTATTTTTTAACCGATTCTAAATCATATTTTTCCAAAGCAGATTTCAGTTCGTTTTTTATTTGCACTGCAAAATGGGCGGGTTCCAATACGGTAACTTCGTCGCCGAAAGAGAGAATTTCCTGCATAAAATCGTAGGTCGGGTGAAGGAAAAACTCGAAATAAATGTTTTCGGAATCTTCTTTTGCCGTTTTTTGGGATTGATGAAGCGGAAAACTTTTGATGTATTCGCCTTGATGTCGGCTGCATTTCAGGAGGATTTTTTCGGGTTTGTGCTCGTCGAGATTCATCACTCCGAAAGCGTTTTTGAAGTGTTCTTTTAAATGAAAATCATATTTTTCTCTGTATTTCGAGTTTGATATTTCCAAATGATGAATCCTGTCTAACCCAAAGGATTTCAGTTTTTTATCTTTGGCATCAACGGCGATGAGATACCAGCGGTCTTTCGATTCTTTCAGAGCCAACGGATGAACTTTTCGGGCAGATGTAACTTGCGTTCCATAGTTGAAATGTTCAAAACGGATAATCCGCCTATTGCGAATGGCAAAAAACAGATTGTAGAAATTCCCTAATCCTGTGGGTTTTCGGGCTTCAAAAAAGATATAATCCGAAAATTCGGGGTGCAAGTTCAGCGTGTTGCTCACTTGAAAAGATTCTAAAAGTTTTTGATTGTATTCATCGGCTTCCATTTCCGGTCGGCTTTCGATGTAGTAGCGGTTGTCGCCTTTCTTTTTGTTGAGAATGGAAATATTGAACAGCCGCGAAATTTCCGAAATATCCCTTTGCAACGTGCGAATGGAATAGTTTGTAGCACCTGAATCCTGAAATTCATACGAGTTCAAAAGGTAATCTTCAATTTGTGAATAATTGGCGGGCGCGGTTTCTAATTTTTTAATGATGAGCGCATATCTGGTGAGGTAAAAATCTTTTTTCATACTCTAAAATTCAAGGTTTAAAATTCAAGGTTCAAGGTTAACGTTTCGACTTCGCTCAACGCGACAAAGTTCAAAATTATCAAATTATCCGGTTTTTCAATTCTTTTTCGATTATTTTAATAATGGTTTTCAGTTGTGCGGCGTAATTCGGGGCGGTGGCATATCCTGCTTTTGCTACGGCTTCTGCGAACAAATTCGGATTTTCTTTTACTTTCAATGCTTCGGCGTAACGCGGATTTTTATGGAAAAATTCGGCGTGGTCTGCGAAAGATTCTTCCGGAGTTGCATATTTTCTGAACCAATCTTTTACCACATATTTGTATTTTCCGTCTGCGCGTTTCGTAACGGAAATGATTACGGGAAATTTTGCGTTTGGTTTTGCTAAAATTTCTGTTGTGGAAACGAGTTGGCGTTTTTCCGGCGGCGTGTTTGCGGCGGCTTTTACGCCGAACATCATATTTCCGGGTGCAGATTTTCCCCAGCCGGTTTCTAATGCGGATTGTGCTAAAATAAACACGGCGGAAATTCCTTTTTTTGCTTCAACTTCTTTGGCGAAGGGGTAATACTTTTTTACGAAATCTTTGGTTGTCATAATTTTGCTGATGGCTTTTTGCGTCATTGCGTCCTGAACTTGATTCAGGATCACCCGCAATCCCCTGTTTTTTTTTACTTTTTACTTGGCTCTTTTTACTTGGCTCTTTTCTAAAAGCAAAGGTATATCGGTACTGCGACAAAACTTGACGCATTAAAAATTGTTTTTAATTTTTTACATAATTTATTGTAAGTGGATGATTTTCAGGGAGAAAAATTTTGATATTTATTTCCCTAAAAGATGTGATATGAAACACCCATGACAGAATATTGACACACAAACAAATCGAGGAACGAGATTCGCCGACACCATTAAAAAAAAATAAAAATGCAGGAGGCAAAACCGAAGGTTTCGCCGATTCCTTAAAAAAAAATAAAAATGACAGAGGCAAAGCCGCTAAAAAAATAAATACAAGCTCAAAGAAAAAACAAAACTATAGCCATTTTTGCCCCCTTCGGGGGACAAGGGGCTTATAAAATATAAACAGATGAAATCTACTATCCAAAATAAAAAAAGGCGGCGTTTTCACCGCCCTTTTTGATTGTGGGTGATCCTGAATCAAGTTCAGGACGCAATGACGTAAGGCTATTCCAAAGCCTCTTGGTCGTCAATAGAAATCTGCGCCACGATTTGATGAGGATCATCATCGGTGGTGAGTTGCAAATAATCATTGTTGATTTCGATGTTTTCTATCTGTCTGCTTTTTTCAACCTCCATCAGCGCATCGGTTTCCTCAAAATTACTTTCGGTGATGACTTCTTCCGGGTTTTCGAAAACTTGCGGATCTTCATCCGTAAACGGAAGTGCGTGCGCCACTTTCAATCCGATGCTTTCGGCTTGCAGAATGGTAAGCGGAGTCGGAAGCCGCGTAATCCAAGGTTTGCCTTGCGGCTCGCCTTTTGTGTCTTTCATTTCATCTACGATGGAAAGATACATCGGATCGCTGATTACCGGAACTTCACCACCGTTCCACAATCTTCCGGTGGACATATAGAATTGTACCGCATCTTCAAAACCGGGACGAACGGTAACGACTACTCTCGCCATTCCGCTTCTGAGGAATGAACGGAAAATCGGGTCTATTTCTTCGGAATAGTAAATATCTTGCCATTCGTTTTTATCTGCCCAATAATACGGATACAAGTTGTAGTCCATAATATTCCATTCAAATGCTTGCTCCATAAATTTGGCGAGAGACAAGTATTGGTCGAGACCCGTTCTATTCACTTGGAAATCAGATATTTTGGTTCCGGAATACATTAATTTACCTAAATCGCCGCTTTTCGTAAGATACGCGATGCAGTTGTGTTTCAAAACTTCCTGTTCTATTTGTCTGTAAAACAACGGGTTGGAACCTTTGATGTTTTCCGCTTTTGCGTTTTCTTCCGCCACTTTGGAATTATACACTTCCAACGCGGTTTCATAAGCAGAGATGATTTTGTTGAAGGTTTGTTGTCTCCAAGCGTTTTGGGCTTCATCAGATAATTTCACTTCAATATTGAAATTTGCACTTCCTGAAAAATAATTTGAAAATGTTATAGAAACAGGTAAGGTTTGATTAAAAACAATAGGAAAAGTCTTAATTCCTGAATCCAAAATTGTCAAACCCGAAGCGGTAACTCTATAAGTTTGACCTCCTATGGTTGCAGAAATTCCGGTGTTTAAATTACGATTATCTTTCGTTGCCGTAACCAATATTTGTCCCGAAACAGCATTATATCCTTCAGGAATATTGATTTCATCTTTTAACGAAAATGCTTCGAGGTTTGACATACTACTATAATAACCGCTTTAAATAATTGCGTATAGATATAAATTTTATATTTTTGTAAAAAAAGATATGAAACGATTAGAAATCACCCGCCAAGAAGAAGTGAAAAATCAGATTCAGAGCTATTTTGAAAAGAATACAGAGTCTCGTTTTATTCACAAGTTACACGGAATTTTGTTGTTCATCAATAATGAGAAAGAAAGTTGCGACAGCGTCGGCGCTTTGTTTGGAAATTCCCCTCGAACGATTAGCAATTGGATAAAGAAACTCAATGAAACCGGCGATTTGGAATCTTTGCGAGACGAAAAACGCCCCGGGCGAACGCCTCGTTTAAACGAGCAACAGCGGTCGGAATTGAAAGAAACCTTGCAACATTCCCCCGAAAAAAGCGGAATGGCGAGCAACCTTTGGGACGGCAAAACACTTTCCGCCTACATCGAAAAACGATATGGAATCATCATGAAAGTCAGAACTTGCCAAACGCTGTTTCACACGTTGGGATTTAGCCTGAAACGCGCTCGCCCTGTGGTTTCAAAAGGGGACGAGAAGAAGAAATCGGCATCAAAAAAAACTTCAAGAGAAAATTCAGTCCGGAGCTTATG
>JAITMJ010000100.1 GCA_031277475.1 Flavobacteriaceae bacterium | reverse complement strand
CGAAGTCGAAGTGTTGAACCTTGAATAATAAAAATCTTTAGGGTGGTTTTAGCGGTGGGGCTCACCTGTTCCCATTCCGAACACAGAAGTTAAGCCCACCAGCGCCGATGGTACTGCATTCAGCGGGAGAGTAGGTCGCCGCCGGTTTTTCAAAAAACCTTCATCAGTTTTGATGGAGGTTTTTTTGTGGGGGGAATAAAAAGACGATTTTGAAGTTGAGATAACAATGTTGTATATTGACTCCTATCATTGTCCAAACACCCCCTAATATTCCAATCTGAAAGATTTTCTGTGATGGACGGTTGCCCCGAATTTTTTTAATGCCTCGCGGTGTTGCAAAGTAGCGTAGCCCATATTTTTGTTCCAGCCGTATTCGGGAAAATCTTTGTGGAGATTAATCATAATATTGTCGCGATAATTTTTTGCAAGAATAGAAGCCGCAGCGATGCTCAAAACTTTGGAATCTCCTTTTATAATACACTGATGCGGAATAAAATTGTAGGGATGAAATTTGTTGCCGTCCACCAAAATAAGTTCCGGACGGATTTTTAATTTATCCAAAGCCAAGTGCATCGCGTGGATGCTGGCGTTCAGGATATTATGTTCATCAATAAAAGCGGGAGAAAGTTCTGCGATGGCGAAATCCAAAACGTTGTCTTTTATATAGGAATCCAAATCTTGTCTTGTTTTAAAATTCAGTTTCTTGGAATCATTAACTAAATTTTGGCTGAAATTATCATCTAAAATAACGGCGGCAGCAACTACCGGACCGCACAAACATCCGCGCCCGACTTCGTCGCAACCCGCTTCTACATAATTTAACGACCACTTTTTTATTAAATCCATAATTTAGGCTTAAATAACGCCTTGTTTTTTTAGAAACCGTTCAAAAATAAAAAAAATTAAGAATTTTTTAACAAAACATTTGGTTAATTTAATATTGTTTTGCATATTTGCGACAATGAAAAATTTATTTTGATATGAAGAAACTAACAGTAAGTATGTTTGCGGTAGTATTATCTTCCTCTTTTTTTGTGACGGTAAACGCACAAAATAAGCCGAGTGATACCGCAACAGTAGGTATTGAGGAAGTTGTAGTAACAGCACTCGGTATCAAGCGAGAAAAAAAGGCTTTGGGGTATGCTTCTCAAGAGGTAAAATCTGATGCCTTATTTGATGGTACTACCAATACCGGAAATATTGCTGCCAATCTTTCCGGAAAAATAGCGGGACTAAATGTGAACACGAACTCTAACTTTGGAGGGGCTGTTAATTTGATACTAAGAGGTGTCAGAGTTATGGATTTGAATGGAGCCAATCCATTAGTTGTTATTGATGGTGTTCCTGTTGGTAACAATGCCACACGTTCTGGAAATGCAAATGGAGGTTTTGATTTCGGGAATGCTTTATCTGACATCAACCAAGAAGATGTTGAATCCATAAATGTATTGAAAGGAGCCGCGGCATCTGCACTTTATGGAGAAAGAGGATTAGGTGGTGTTATTGTAATTACCACTAAAAATGGAAAAGGAAAAGATGATGGATCTTGGGGAGTAACATTGTCCTCCAATATTACTGCCGGCTTTATTGATAAATCTACTTTTGCGGAATATCAAACAAAGTATGGAACCGGGTATTTTGATCCGGGTGGGTTTCCCTATTGGCCTAACGGAGCAGATAGCAATGGATATAACATTGTGGGGTTTGACCTCGACGCTTCTTGGGGTCCTGAGTTTGACGGCTCTTTGGTTAGATATTGGGATTCTTATGATCCTACGTCTCCAACTTTTGGACAAGCTAGACCGTGGAAAGCAGCGGATAACGGACCATTAAGTTTTTACCAAACACCTATGTCCTACAATAACTCTGTTTCTATAGGAAAAAATACCGACACAGGAAGTTTTCTCTTGACTTATGATAATACCATGTCTAATGGTCTGCTTCCTAATTCTGACCTGAGAAAAAATACAATTAGTGCTAAAATAAATTATGATTTTACTCCTAAGTTACATGCTTCTGTTTATTCTACCCTAACACTTCAGGATATGGTAGGGCGTAATGAAACCGGGTATAACAATAATATCACAACAGGGTTTAGACAATGGTGGCAAGTAAATACGGATTTGATTGATTTGAGAGATGCGTACTTCAGAAATATTGGTATTGCAAGTGCAGCAAACAATTACGGAAACGTTACATGGAATAGGATATCTGTTGATAATGGACGCCCTGCTTTTTGGAATAACCCATATTTTCAGAGTTATCAGAGTTATGAATCAGATAACCGCGTGAGAAGTTTTAGCTATGCTTCATTAACGTATGATATTGACAAACATTGGAATGTGATGGGTAGAATAGGCTATGACAGAACTAATTTTCTTATTGAGAGGAGATTAGCCGTAGGATCATATCCTATAGCCTTTGGTGTATCCGGTAGAGCTGTTGGATCAGGGTATGATCGTATAGATATTAACAATAGTGAGATGAATCTTGATTTAATCGCTAGCTATAAATACGATATTACGGATAATATTAACATTAGTGGTATTGTTGGAGGAACCGTAAAAAGGATTAATACTTCGTCTGTAGAAGCTTCCACAGAAGGAGGATTGACTCTACCAGGACTTTATGCATTAGGAAACTCGGCAGGGACTACTCTTGCCCCTGCTGAGAATGTAACTACCCAACAAACCAATAGTGGATATGTTTCTGCATCTTTGGAGTTTTATAAAACTTTCTATTTGGATGGTACTTACAGAAGAGATGTTAGCACCACATTACCCGATGGAGACAATGCCTATGGTTATGGTTCTATCTCCGGATCTCTACTTTTGTCAGAACTTTTAGGTCTGCAAGACAGTAAAGTTAATTTCTGGAAAATTAGAGGTAATTATGCTGAAGTAGGAAATACAGCACTACCTTACCAACTAAAATATTCATATACATCTTCTGGTTTTTTTAATGGCATAGGAATGTATGGTACTCCAACAACTTTCCCAAATACAAAATTAAAACCACAGCGAACCAAAGAATATGAGTTCGGTACAGAGGCTCATTTTTTCAATAATAGAATTATCTTTGATGCGGCTTACTATAATACGAGTACATTTGACCAAATTATCAATGTTAGTTCATCCGTGGGGTCGGGGCAATTGGCTAAGATCATTAATGCAGGGCAAATTGATAATAGTGGAATTGAAGCCAGTTTAAGTATAGTACCTATTAAAAATCAAAATTTCACATGGACACTAGATGCTAATTGGGCTAAAAACAAAAATAAGGTTGTTGAGTTGTATGGCGACACTCAAGCTATAACTTTGGTAGGAATGGTTGGTGCATCAGTTGTTGCGAGAGTTGGGGAAGCATGGGGAAATATTTTTGGATCAGATTATGTTTACCTCAATGGTCAAAAGGTTGTAGATCCGGATGATGGTACATATTTGATAAATCCTAGCCAAGTGATTGGAAATGTTAATCCTGAATGGACAGGAGGCGTAAGAAATACCATTACATACAAGAATTTCTCCTTGAGTTTCTTAATTGATATTAGAAAAGGAGGCGATGTATTTTCATCAGATTTATATTATGGTTTAGCGAGCGGATTGTATCCGGAAACTGCTGTTGATGGCTATAGATCTGTTCAGGCTGTTTTACCGGGTGTAAACCCAAATGGGCAGCCAAATACTACACCGGTTCTACATGATGTTGGGTTTGATTCGAATGGAGATATGATATACGTATATCCTGCGGATGGTTATGGGTACAATGCTGCAGATAGTTATGCTATGGCTCCATCTAAAAGATTTGTATATGATGGTTCTTTTGTAAAATTGAGAGAGGCGAGTATCACTTATTCTTTACCAAAATCCTTATTACATGGAACTTTCCTTAATGAAGCCAAAATATCTATTGTGGGTAGAAATCTATGGATTATTCATAAAAATTTGCCTTATTCCGATCCTGAAGCCACTCAAATGGGAGGTATATATTCTTATGGCTCATCAATAGGAGCCTTGCCTACAACCAGAGATATTGGAGTTAACCTTACATTTAAATTCTAATATTTCAAATCTAAAATATGTATAATATTATAAATAATAAAAAAAATGAAAAAGTATAATTTTAAAAAATTCATATCGATTGGGACTTTTGGGGTCTGCGCCATGTTTGGCTTGTCTTCTTGTAACGTGGATACTGACCTTAATATTGACCCTAAACATCCGAGTGAAATTCCATCGGCAAATTTGCTTGCGATGGGTATGCAACAAGAGTTCTATTATATTCATACAGGAAGTGTTAATTTTAATAACTATAGATTTTTTACACAAGTATGGACAGAAACTCTATATACACAAGAAACCAATTACAATCTTATTACAAGAGCTCAACCGAGAAATCATTTTCAGAGAATGTATATATTTGCGTTATACAATTTTGAACTTGCAAAAAACACTCTTCAAGAAGAAGCAAACACAGATCAAGATGTGTACAATAATAGGTGGGCTACTTTGGAGCTTTCGCAAATAGCGGTTTGGGAAAATGTAGTGGATACATATGGTAATGTACCATATAGTCAAGCGTTACAACCGGAAGACATCGCATCTCCTGCTTATGATGATGCGCGTACGATATACGCAGATCTTTTAACTAGAATTGATGCTGCTATAGCTATGATAAATACAGCTAAGTCGGGATATACAAGTGGTGACCTTGTTTATAATGGAAATATGACTAAATGGAAAAAATTTGCTAACTCAATAAAATTAAGATTGGCTATGAATCTTGCGGATGTCGATCCTACTACTTCTAAACAAGTTGCTAAAGATGCTATTGCTGGTGGAGTAATCACTTCAGATGCTGATTCTTATTCATTAGTATTTCCAGGCGGAACATTTTCAAATCCACTATATGATGATATGGTGGCTTCAGGAAGAAATGATTTCATTCCCGCAGCTCCATTTGTTAATTTTATGAATACAACGGATGACCCCCGAAGAAGTGCATATTTTACCACAATAGGAGGTAATTATGTTGGTGGTGTTTATGGTACATTAAACACTTATGCCAATTTTTCACATGTTAATCCTAGTTTTCATACTCAAACAGCACCTGCAAAATTGTTAAGTGCTACTGAAGTTGCATTTCTTATGGCTGAAGCAGCTGCAAGAGATAATAGCGTAGGAGATCCGGCTACATTATATACATCTGCCGTTACCGCATCCATGAACGAAAACGGTGTTTCCGCTGGGGATGCTAGTGCATTTTTAATAACAAATCCTTATAACGCTTCTAATTGGCAAGAGTCTATCGGTATGCAATCTTATGTTGCTCTATGGAATAGCCCATTCGCTTCTTGGAATTTTATAAGAAGATTAGACTATCCTGTACTTCCTAAACCTCCTTCTACTACACTTGATGGAGTGCCAGTTAGAATGCCGTATTCAGATCAAGAATATCTTGTTAATCAAGCAAATGTAGAGGCTGCTGCTGTCGCTATCGGTGGAGATGATGCAACTACAAAACTATTTTGGGATGTAAATTAACAAAGTTTTAAATTATCAAAAAACCGCCTTCCAAAAAAAAGGCGGTTTTTTTATTTCCCTATATTTGCAAATCAATTTTCGGGCAATGAGCGGCAAAACATTTTTAAACGAAAAAATCAGAGAAATTATCTTTAATCTCTATCAAATTTCGGAGGTGAAACTTGAAATTCAAGAAAACAAAACCGATTTCGAAGGAGATTTCACGCTCGTGCTGTTTCCGTTAGTGAAAATATTGAAAAAAAATCCGGAAAATATCGGACAAGAAATCGGTGCTGCGATTTCCAAATTGGAATTTATAAAGAGTTTTCGCGTGGTGAAAGGCTTTTTAAACCTGTCTTTAAAAGATTCGTTTTTCATCGACGAGTTTCTGAATATAGAAAAAGAACTCGACAATCCGAGCATTAAAAACGAAACCGTAATGGTGGAATATTCCTCGCCGAATACAAATAAACCCCTTCATTTAGGGCACATTAGAAATAATTTGCTCGGCTATTCCGTGTCGCAAATATTACGCGAAGACGGCTACAACGTCATCAAAACCCAAATCATTAACGACAGAGGAATCCACATTTGCAAATCTATGTTGGCTTGGGAAAAATTCGGAAACGGAGAAACACCCGAAACCGCCGGAACGAAAGGCGACAAACTCGTCGGGAATTATTATGTGAAATTCGACAAAGAATACAAAAAAGAAATCGAAGCATTGAAACACAAAGGTTTAGACGAAGAAACCGCGAAAAAACAAGCACCGTCAATTCTCGAAGCGCAGCAAATGCTTTTGGATTGGGAAAACGGAGACGAAAAAATCCGCAATCTTTGGAAAACCATGAACGCTTGGGTTTACGAAGGTTTTTCGCAAACGTACAAAAAATTAGGCGTAGATTTCGACCAAATTCAGTATGAAAGCAACACCTATCTTTTGGGAAAAGATTTAATTTTGGAAGGCTTGCAGAAAGGAATTTTTTACCAAAAAAACGACGGCTCGATTTGGGTGGATTTGTCTGATGAAGGTTTAGACCAAAAACTTTTGTTGCGTGCAGACGGAACTTCCGTTTATATGACGCAAGATTTGGGAACCGCCGTCGAACGTTTCAAAGACAACGATATCCGGCGGCTGATTTACACAGTCGGCAACGAGCAAGATTATCATTTTCAGGTTTTGTTTAAAATTTTGGAGAAAATGGGCTATCCGTGGGCGAAACATCTGTATCATCTTTCCTACGGAATGGTGGAACTTCCCGCCGGCAAAATGAAATCCCGCGAGGGAACGGTGGTAGATGCAGACGACATCATTGATGAAATGTACAAAACCGCAAAACGAAAAGCCGCCGAACTCGGAAAAATGGAACATCTTTCGGAAAGCGAAAAAGAAAAATCCTACGAAATTGTCGGTTTGGGAGCCTTGAAATATTTTATTTTAAAAGTAGATCCAAAGAAAAAAATGCTCTTCAATCCCGAAGAAAGCATCGATTTCAACGGCAACACCGGTCCGTTCATCCAATACACCTACGCCAGAATCCGGTCTTTGTTGGGAAAAGGCGGTCAAGTTATTGATTTTCAAAAAGATATAGAGATAAACGCCAACGAAAAAGAACTCATTCTTTTGCTTTCCAATTATCGCGAAACGGTAGAAAAATCCGCAGAAACGCTCTCGCCGGCGGTAGTTGCCAACTATGTTTACGACATCGTGAAAACCTACAATTCTTTCTATCAGAACCATCCGATTCTAAACAACGCCGACCAAAACCTTCGAAATTTCCGCCTGAAACTCTCCGAAACCACCGCCAAAACCATCAAAAAATCCCTAAAACTTCTCGGCATCGAAGTCGTGAGCAGAATGTGAATTTTTATGGCGTGTCCTTTTCTCCGCCGCATTTCCCCGAGCAAAAGGTCGGTCTCCGGTTGCAATCTTTTTTTCCGCCCGCCAAAAACCATCCGCCGAAAAAAAAGGATTTCCACCTCCGCCCTCACGCGGAATTTCGTTATCTTTAAACTTTAATTTGTTAAAATGATCATCGATTTTTCTTTACCTGATTTTTTTAATTCTTTAAATCCCCAAAACGAGTTTGAAGCAAAAGTGGTTTTATTTTTGAAAGAATGGTTTTCCGAAACTCTGACCGTGAAAGTTCAAACCTCGGGATCTACAGGCGTTCCGAAAATTCTCGAAATCAAAAAATCCCGAATGCGAAATTCCGCAAAACTGACCTGCGATTTTCTGGACTTAAACTCCGGAAACTCCGCATTGATATGTTTACCAATAGATTACATTTCCGGAAAAATGATGATCGTGCGTTCTATCGAAAGAAAATTAAAATTATTCGTTTGCGAACCGTCCGTAAAACCGTTGGAGTTTTTACATTCGGAAATTGATTTTTGTGCGATGACGCCGCTTCAAGCCGAACATTCATTAAATAAAATCGGATTGATAAAAAAATTAATCATCGGCGGAGCCGCCGTTTCGGAATCTCTGAAACAAAAACTAAAAACTAAACTTTTAAAAACTGAAAACCAACAACAATGCCACACTGAGCAAAGTCGAAGCGCATCGATTATCAAACCTCAATCATCAACCCAAAAAGTAAAGACAAGTCATGACTTGTCTCAGCCAACAATCATATACGAAACCTACGGAATGTCCGAAACGCTTTCGCACATTGCTTTAAAAGAAATTTTTCCGAAAGACCGAGATTATTTCCAACTTTTCCCCGACATTAAAATTTCTGCTGATGAACGCGGTTGTCTGAAAATTAACGCTCCGAAACTCAATCCGGAAACTCTACAAACCAATGATATTGTGGAAATTAAAAACGACAAAGAATTTCGATTTTTAGGGCGAATCGACAATGTTATCAATTCCGGCGGCGTCAAAATTTTTCCCGAAGAACTGGAAAATTTAGTAAAAAAAAATATCCCGAACGAAGTGGTTTTTCTCGGATTTCCCGATGAAATTTTAGGACAGAAATTGGTTTTAGTCGTTGAAAAACAGGAAGATATAAATTTAATTCAGGATCAAGTCTCAAATCTCAAATTTCAGCATTCTTTCCACAAGCCGAAAGACGTTGTTTTTGTAGAAAAAATTCCGCGAACTGCCAATGGAAAAATAAACCGATTAGAATTAATCAATTTGTTGATCAAAGAATCACATCAAGTTTAGGATTTTATGTCTGGAAATCTAAAAGATTGTTACACCAATACATTGTTAGATTGTTACATTTTTTAATTAAATTTGTCTCCATTAATTTTATGAAAGACAATAACACCAATACGCAAGAAAACAACCTTCCGGCCGGAGGAAAACCACTTTCCAAATCCCGCATTTTTTTCGGATCACTTTTTATAATTGTCTCAATTGTAATGCTGTTTTCCTTTATTTCGTATCTGATGAACTGGAAAGCAGATCAAAGTCAAGTTGGTGGCTGGTTCGATAAATCTTCGAATATTTTTGGGAGTGTCGGCAATGGACTTGGTCATATTTTTATATTTGGGGGAATAGGAATTGCGGCGTTTTTTGTGGCATTTTTATGTTTTGTTTTCGGAAGTTTAATCTTGAAAAAAAAATGGTTCAGACTTTGGAAAACTTTGGGAAATTCTCTGTTTTTCATCCTTTGGTTGCCGATTTTCACCGCAGCAATTACCCGAGATAAAAATCATGTTTTGAACGGAAACTACGGTTATCAAATGATGGATTATTTGAATCCCATTATCGGAACGGCGGGACTTTGGCTGGCGATTTTATCGAGCATTGCGCTGTATTTTATTCTGGAATTGAACCTTCGTCCGAGCATCATTAAATCTAAATTAAATAATATCAATGACAATATAAAATCCGTTTTTCCCGATTCCGAAGACGAATTTGAAGCCGACCCTTCGACTTCGCTTAGGGTGACAGAAACTGAATCCTCCGGCTCCACTCAGGATAACAAATCGAAACTCGAAATTCAAAATCCGGAACTCGAACTTGAAACCATAACAACTCCGAACAATACAAGTTTTGAAAATTTTAAAAAGAAATCTTCGCAAAATTCCGACTCAGACGATTTTGAATTTGAATTTAAAATTGCCGATGCTAAAGACGATTGGGAAGATACAAGCACAAAATCCGGCGACCTCGTAGAACAATTCGGACTTTACGACCACAAACTTGATCTCCCGAATTTTCAAATGCCGCCCATCGATTTACTAAAAGACTACGGAAACGAAGAAATCGCCATTAATAAAGATGAATTGGAGGAAAATAAAAATAAAATCGTAGAAGTTTTGAAAAATTTTAATGTGGGAATTGCTCAAATCAAAGCAACCATCGGACCGACGGTTACGCTCTACGAAATCATTCCTGAAGCGGGAATCCGCGTTTCATCCATCAAAAGACTTCAAGACGATATCGCGCTGAATCTTTCCGCACTCGGAATCCGAATCATCGCTCCGATGCCGGGAAAAGGAACCATCGGCATTGAAGTTCCGAGAAAAAATCCGACTATGGTTTCAATGCGTTCCGTGATTGCTTCGCAAAAATTTCAAAATGCGGAAATGGATTTGCCGGTGGTTTTCGGGAAAACAATTTCCAACGAAATTTTTATGGCAGATTTGGCAAAAATGCCGCACCTTTTGATGGCGGGCGCAACAGGACAAGGGAAATCCGTAGGAATCAACGCGATTTTAACGTCTTTGCTCTACAAAAAACATCCGAGCGAACTGAAATTCGTAATGGTGGATCCGAAAAAGGTGGAACTTTCGCTGTATTCCAAAATCGAAAGGCATTACCTCGCAAAACTTCCCGATGTTGAAGACCCGATAATCACTGATACTCACAAAGTTATCAATACGCTCAATTCGCTTTGCCTCGAAATGGATGCCAGATACGATTTGTTGAAAAACGCTTTTTGCAGAAATATTAAAGAATACAATCAAAAGTTCAGCGAAAGAAAACTAAATCCCGAAAACGGACACCGCTATTTGCCTTATATTGTGTTAGTTATGGACGAATTTGCGGATTTAATTATGACCGCCGGAAAAGAAATCGAACTCCCGATTGCACGTTTGGCACAATTAGCCAGAGCCATCGGAATCCATTTGGTGGTTGCTACGCAAAGACCTTCCGTAAACGTGATTACAGGAATGATAAAAGCCAATTTCCCTGCGAGAGCGGCGTTTCGCGTGATTTCGAGTATAGATTCCCGAACGATTTTGGATTCTACCGGAGCCGATCAACTCATCGGAAAAGGCGATATGCTTTATTTCAACGGAAACGAACTTTTGAGATTGCAATGTGCATTTGTGGATTCGCCGGAAGTGGAAAGAATTGCTGAATTTATCGGTGAACAACGTGGATATTCCTCTGCGTTTATCCTTCCGGAATACGTTTCCGAAGATTCCGCGAGTGCTTCAAAAATGATTGACCCGAATGAAAGAGACACCTATTTTGACGAAGCCGCAAGAATAGTGGTTTCCACGCAACAAGGCTCTACATCAATGCTTCAGCGACAATTAAAATTAGGATTCAACCGAGCCGGAAGAATAATGGATCAGTTGGAAGCAAACGGAATTGTGGGCGGATTCAACGGTGCCAAACCGCGGGACGTCTTGATTTCCGACATCAATTCTTTGGAAAAAATGCTGGAGGAATTGAGGAGAAATTAAGAGTCTATTTAATTTTTTGGCTAAAACCCGCCTGTCCCACTTTAGAATAATATTTTTCAGGATTTTTCTTGTAGGTGCTTTGTGAATTATGATTTTGTCATCCGGAATTTTAAAATTTAAACAGACTCTTAAATTAGATTGTGTGTTAATATTATTATTTAGTCTATGTCTATGTCAAAACCTCAGATATTACTGCGTTTTAAAGTTTAAATATTGCTCAAAAAGAAAAAAGTCTAATTTTTTATCTTCTTTGCGCATCCAAAACGGCAATAGTTGCGAGATTTACAATTTCATCAACGCTGGAGCGCATTTGCAAAACGTGAACCGATTGTTTCAAACCCATTAAAACAGGACCGACCACTTGCGCCATTTTCATTCCGCGAATGATTTTGTAGGATAAATTCGCACTTTCCAAATTCGGAAATACGAAAACATTTGCCGGTTCGGTTCCCAATTTTGAAAACGGATAATCGCTGAGATGATCGCTGTTCATCGCAAAATCCGGTTGTATTTCGCCGTCCACAATCATTTTCGGATATTTTTCGTGGAGGATTTGCACGGCTTTCGCCACTTTTTTAGACGTTTCGGAAATCGAGGCGAAATTTTCAAAAGAAAGCATCGCAATTCTCGGTTCTATGGCAAAAGATTTCACCGTGATTTCGGACATTTTTGCGATGTTCACCAAATCTTCCGAAGTCGGATTTGGGTTCACGGTTGTATCTGCAAAGAAAATCGGTTTTTTATCGGTGAGAATCATCATCATTGAAGCCACTTTTTCGACGCCTTTTTCTTTTTCAATCACTTCCAAAACCGGTCTTAAAATGGAAGTATAATTTTTAGAAAAACCTATAATTAAAGCGTCTGTATCGCCGTGTCTCAACATCAGCGGACCGAAATAATCCCGCTGCCGAACAAATCTTTTGGCTTTATATTCGTTCATCCCTTTTCTTTGACGAATTTTCCAAAGCGTATCCTTGTATTTTTTTCGATTTTCCTCTTGGTCATCGTCCATCGGATCTACAATCGGAACATCGAGATTAATTCCGAATTCCCTCATTTGCTGCTGAATATATTTTTTTTCGCCCAAAAGAATCGGATGCGCAATTCCTTCTTCAAGGAGAATTTGTGCGGCTTTCAAAACGTTGTATTCTTCGGCATTTCCGAGCGTTACGCGTTTCGGATTGGCTTTTGCGCGGTTTTGCATCATTCGGATGAGTTTTTCATCGCGTCCCATTCTGTCCAAAAGCGCATTTTCGTATTCTTCAAAATTTTGAATCGGTTTTCCCGCAATTCCGCTTTCCATCGCTGCTTTTGCAACGGCTATGGAAACTTTGGTAATCAATCTGTTGTCAAAAGGTTTCGGGATAAAATAATCTTTTCCGAATTTTAATTTCTTTAAATTATAGGCTAAAATCACGGCTTCCGGCACAGGTTCTTTCGCCAAATCCGCAATCGCATGAACGGCGGCAAGTTTCATCGCTTCGTTGATTCCCGTCGCTTGAACGTCCATCGCTCCGCGAAAAATATACGGAAATCCCAAAACATTGTTCACTTGATTCGGAAAATCGCTTCTTCCGGTTGCCATAATCACGTCTTTTCGGGTTTTTACGGCGAGGTCGTAACCGATTTCCGGATCGGGATTTGCCAATCCGAAAACGATGGGATTTTCGTTCATCGAGAGCAGCATTTCCGGCGATACCACATTTCCTTTGGAAAGACCCACAAAAACGTCTGCGCCTTTCACCGCTTCTTCCAAAGTTGAAATATCGGTTTCTGCGGCGAAATTCAATTTTTCGGAGGCTAAATTTTTCCGGTTTTTGGTGATGACACCTTTGCTGTCGCACATCAAAACATTTTCTTTTTTCAAACCGAGTGCCATATAAAGTTTTGTGCAAGCGATTGCTGCGGCTCCGGCTCCATTGAGCACCATTTTTATTTCACCGATTTTTTTTCCGGCGATTTCTAAGGCATTGATGAGCGCGGCTGCGGAAATAATCGCGGTTCCGTGCTGATCGTCGTGCATTAAAGGAATATCGAGTTCGTCTTTCAAACGCTGTTCGATGTAAAATGCTTCCGGCGCTTTGATGTCTTCGAGGTTTATTCCGCCGAATGTCGGGGCGATTCCTTTGACGATTTCTATGAATTTGTCGGGATCTTTTTCATTAATTTCAATATCGAAAACATTGATGTCTGCAAAGATTTTAAACAGCAAACCTTTGCCTTCCATCACCGGTTTCGAGGCTTCCGCGCCAATGTCTCCCAAACCCAAAACCGCCGTTCCGTTGGAAATTACGGCTACCAGATTTCCTTTTCCGGTGTAATCGTAAATGGTTTTTGGATTTTTTTCGATTTCCAAACACGGAACCGCAACGCCCGGAGAATATGCCAAAGACAAATCCCGCTGCGAAGAATGTGGTTTGGAAGGGATGACTTCTATTTTTCCTTTCGGTTTTGCACTGTGATAATCCAGCGCGGCTTGGTTAAAAGTTTTTTCGTCTCTGTTTTCGTTTGACATTTGGTTGATAGTTGGTTTGACAGTTGATGATTTTTAGTTGTAATTCATCTATCTTTTGGTCTTGCAAAGATACGGATTTTTTGGGGTGTGTGAGTTTAGAGTTTGTCTCATCTTTTGGATTTCATAGGGCATCTGAAAAAAAATGACATTACTAAAATTTAAATGGTAAGTTTTGTTCACCGATTTATTAAAATATAAAAAAGTCCGACAGATAACCCGCAAAAAATTATCAAAGCCAAAAAATTTAATCATAATATTATAAATTATTATCTTTACGGAAATGTAAAAAAAAGAGAATTATGGAGAAATTTTCTGAAAGGGTCAGGAATATGAGTTTTTCGCAGACTTTTGTGATGAGTAACAAAGCCCGCGAATTGAAAGCAAAGGGCGTTGATGTCATCAGCCTCACTTTGGGCGAGCCGGATTTTGACGTTCCGGATAATATAAAACAAGCGGCTTTCGAGGCAATTCATCAAAACTACAGTCATTATTCGCCGGTTCCCGGCTTTTTGGAACTGCGCGAAGCCGTCTCTAATAAACTGAAACGCGACAATAATCTCAATTATAAACCTTCGCAAATTTGTGTTTCCAACGGAGCAAAACAATCTATTTTCAACGTTTTGGCGGCGATCATTGATAACGGCGACGAAGTGATTTTGCCCGCTCCGTTTTGGGTCAGTTATGAAGAAATGGTAAAAATGATGGGCGGAAAATGCGTGGTTGTGGAAACTTCCATTGAAACGGAATTTAAAATTACGCCGGAGCAATTGGAACAGGCGATTACACCGAAAACCAAAGCCATTTTGTACAGTTCGCCGTGCAATCCTTCGGGAAGTTACTATACTTTTGACGAGTTGAAAAGCATCGCAAAAGTGATGGCAAAATATCCGCAAATCACCATTATTTCAGACGAAATTTACGAATTGATTAACTATGAAGGCAAACATACTTCCATCGCAGAATTTCCCGAAGTTTACGAGCAAACCGCCGTAATCAACGGAATGAGCAAGGCTTACGCGATGACGGGCTGGCGAATCGGATATTCCGCTTGTCCGGATTGGCTGGCAAAAGCCTGCGAAAAAATTCAAGGGCAGGTAACTTCCGGCGCGAATACGGTTGCGCAACGGGCATCCATCGTCGGTTTGAAAACCAATCCTTCCGAATATCGTTTTATGGTTGATGAATTTAAAAAACGCCGAGATTTAGTGTATCAATTAATGAAAGAAATCCCCGGTTTCAAAGTGAATTATCCGAAAGCGGCGTTTTATTTTTTTCCTGATATTTCCTATTATTTAGGCAAAACTTTAAACGGAACTCGCATTGAAAATTCGGATGATTTTGCGATGTTTCTTTTGGAAAATGCGCATGTGGGAACTGTCGGCGGACTGTCGTTCGGAAGTGCGGAATGCGTTCGTTTTTCTTATGCCGCTTCGGAAAAAGATTTGGTGGAAGCGATGAGCAGAATTAAAAAACTGTTGGCTGCCGGTTGATGTTAATCCGCCGTTTTTTTTAGTGCAAGGCTCGCAAAACAGTGTTTTATTTAGCAAAGATTTATGTTCTTTTTAAATACGTTTTTTCTCAAACTTTGCGATATTTTTCAGTTTAATGAATTTAATTCAGAATTAAAGTCGCACCTTGATTTGGCTCTTTTTGCTTGACTCTTTATAAATGTTTCTTCAATTAAAAAATACAAATATCGGTTATAAAAACTCTTTGATTTCGGGTATTGACACGTCTTTGAAATCAGGTGATGTTTGCTTGATGATTGGGAACAACGGAGTCGGAAAAACCACTTTAATCAAATCTGTATTAAACCAGATTCCGACTTTGGGCGGAGAAATTTTAATCGACGATAAAGATGTAAAACGCTTTTCGGTAAAAGAAATTTCAGAGAAAATTGCGGTCGTGTTTTCAAAATATTCGGTTCCGGCAAATTATAAAGTTCCGGATCTTGTTGCTCTTGGAAAATATATTCATTATCCGTTTTATTTTAATTTAAATAAAACTGATAAACAGGAGGTTATGAAAATTATTAAAGATTTGAATCTGGAAGAATATAACAATTTTCCTTTGAATCAACTTTCGGATGGAAATCTTCAGAAAGTATTTGTAGGAAGGGCTTTAGCCCAAAATTCGCCGGTCATTATTTTAGACGAACCGACCACACATTTGGATGAAGAAAACAAAATTATGATTCTGAAATTGCTAAAAAATCTCGCAAAAAAACATGATAAACTCATCCTTTTTTCCTCGCACGACTGGCGTTTGGCGAAAGAATTTGCCGATAAAATCTGGTATATCAAAAATCAAACGCTTTTTTCGGGGTCTGTGGAAGATGTTTTGTTTCAACACGAAGAATTGACGAAACGGAAGTTCTGAAATTTCCGTTTTACTGCTTTATTTTCTCCGTGAGTTCTTTCACGTATTTTTTGAGTTCTTTATCCACTTTGGAGACATCTTTGATGGTTTCGCAGGCATACATTACAGTGGAATGGTCTTTTCCGCCCATTTCTTCACCGATTTTTGAAAATGTGGATTTGGTGTATTCTTTTGAAAAATACATCGCAAGCTGTCTCGGGAGCGCGATTTCTCTTTTTCGGGTTTTGGAAAGCAAATCTTCTTTTTTGATGCCGAAATATTCGCAAATTACTTCTTGAATATAAGGAATATTGATGATTTTCTTTTTGTTGGATGCGATTTTGCAAATGGTTTCTTTCAGCAAATCCAAAGTAAGGTCGGATTTGTAAATCGTGGAATATGCGATGACGGAATTGATGACGCCGATTAAATCTCGGACGCTGCTTTTCACTTCGGAAGCCAGATAATCCAGCATATCTTCGGTTAAAATTATTCCGTCTCGGCTCAATTTATCTACGATAATTTTTTTTCTCGTGTCGAGGTCGGGAGATTTTATTTCTGCGGTGAGCCCCCATTTGAAGCGGGAAACGATGCGTTCCTGAATATCCATCACATCTACCGGTGCGCGGTCGGAAGTCAGCACAATTTGTTTTCCGTTTTGATGGAGGTAATCAAAAATGTGGAAAAAACTGTCTTGTGTAGCCGCTTTTCCGGAAAGAAACTGGATGTCGTCCACGATGAGAACGTCCACCATTTGATAAAAATTCGCAAATTCTGTTTGTTTATGGGCTTTTGCGGCGGAAACAAATTGCTGGATAAATTTTTCCGAGGAGAGATACAAAACCACTTTATCGGAAAAAAGATTTTTCACTTCCAAGCCGATGGCGTGCGCCAAATGCGTTTTCCCGACTCCGTAGCCGCCGTAAATAAACATCGGATTGAATGCTGTGGCTCCCGGTCTTTTTGCAATGGATTTCGCTACGGTCGCCGCAAATTTGTTGCATTCGCCTTCTATATAGTTTTCAAAGGAAAAATCGCCTTTCAGATTGGAATCGATATTAATTTTTTTGATGCCCGGAACCACGAAAGGATTCACGATATTTCCGGAATAATTTTGTGGCAAAGCCGCCTGAAGTTTTGGTTTGGAAATGGTGTTTCCTTTCACGTTGGAAATGATGGGTTTTTCTTTTCCGGCGGGTTTGTTTTCCATCACGGAATACCAGAGTTTCACACCTTTTCCGATATTTTTTTTCAAAGCGGCAGAAAGCAGGGACAGATAATTATCTTCAATGTATTCTTTATAAAAATCACTCGGAACCAGCAATGTGAGGTTATTGTCCACCAAAGACACCGGTTTCACTTTGTCAAACAAAAGTTCGAAAGAATTTTCGAGTTTTTTGAGGTCGGAATTGTTTTCAAGTGCATTCAAATTATCTTTCATAAAATGAATACATTTGCTCCAAATTAAAGATAGATTTTCACTCATTATTTTTCCGGCGGCTTTAGTTAATTTAAGTTTGGTTTATTAATTTTGTGGAATAGGAATTACAAATATGAAAATTAAAATTTTCAAAAAAAAATTTATTACTATTGCTTATTAAAAAAAATATTTGTATGTGCTAAAAAACACTTTAGATGATACACACAACACACACATTACGAGTTCGATACGGAGAAACAGATCCGATGAAATACGTCTATTACGGCAACTACGCCGAGTACTTTGAAGTGGCAAGAGTGGAACTTTTTCGCGAGCTCGGTCTGTCTTATAATGATATCGAAAAGCGTGGAATTTGGCTTCCCGTTTCGGAGTATAAAATCCGATATTTGAAACCTGCTTTTTACGATGAAATTTTAAACATTCATACCTTCATCAAAAAAATTCCGGGTGTAAAAATAGAATTTGAATACGAAATTTACAACGAAATCGGTATAAAAATTACAGAAGCCGCCACCACACTTTTTTTTCTGGATTCCAAAACCGGAAAACCCGTGAAATGTCCGGACGATTTGATGAGGTTGATTGAGGAAAAGTGGTTGTCAGTAGATGACTGATGGTTGGTGGAATTACAAATTTTGAATTTTGTTCATCATATATTCTGTATTTTTTCAATGCAAAAAATGCCGCATTCCGGTGAAAATCATCGGGATTTTGTGTTCGTTTGCGGATTCTACGGATTCTTCGTCCCGCAAACTTCCACCCGGCTGAATGATGGCTTTGATGCCCTGTTTTGCACAAAAATCTACCACATCGCGAAACGGAAAAAACGCATCGGAAGCCAAAACCAAATCTCCGGAAAATTTTTCTTTCGCCCGCTCTATCGCTTGTTGCGTAGCCCAAATTCTGTTCACTTGTCCGCCGCCGATTCCCAAAGCCTGAAATCCGTTGGAAACCACAACAGCATTGGATTTTACATATTTCACGACTTTTTGTGCGAAAATCATCGCTTGCATTTGTGGGGCGGTCGGTTGTGCGGAAGTCATAATTTTTAAATCTTCGGAAAAGCGATTGTCATTATCCTGAACCAAAATTCCGCCGTCAATTTTCACCCAAGTTTGCAAATCGGAAACCGGATTTTTTATTTTAATAAGTCTTAAATTTTTCTTCGTTCTTAAAATTTCCAAAGCCTCGCCGTCAAAATCCGTTGCCATCACGATTTCCAGAAATGTTTTATTTAATTCTTCCGCCGTTTCTTTGTCGATTTTATAATTCATCGCCACAATTCCGCCGAAAATGGAAACCGGATCGCACTGAAATGTCCTGATATAAGTTTCCACAGCAGAATTTCCGACTGCAACTCCGCAAGGCGTGGAATGTTTTACGGCACAACAAGCGAGTTCGTTTTTAAATTCGCCGACCACTTTCCAACACAAATCCATATCTCGTAAATTGTTGAAAGACAATTCTTTTCCGCCTAATTGTTCAAAATCTTTCATCGCTCCGTTTTCGGTTGTGGAAACATAGTAAGCCGCCGATTGATGTGGATTTTCGCCGTAACGCAAATCGCTGATTTTTTTGTAAGAAGCGTTTAAATATTGCGGAAAATCTTCATCCAAAAGCATTTTTGAAATCGCCGCATCGTAAGCGGAAGTGAGGTTGAAAACTTTTCCGGCTAAAGTTTTTCGGGTTTCCAAAGCAGTATCGCCGTGTTCCGAGATTTCTCGGCGAATTTTTTCGTAATCTTCGGTGTTGGTAATCACGGTTACGGATTTGAAATTTTTCGCTGCCGAGCGAAGCATTGACGGTCCGCCGATGTCAATAAACTCTACTTTTTCGTCCAAAGAAATATTTTTTCCGGCGTTTTCAAAAAAGGGATAAAGATTAACAATTACCAAATCTATCAGCGAGATTTCGTGTTGCCGAACGGTTTTGATGTGTTCTTGATTTTCGCGAACGGCGAGCAATCCACCGTGAATTTTGGGATGAAGGGTTTTCACGCGACCATCCAACATTTCCGGAAAACCGGTGATTTCTTCGATTTGAATCGGATTTAAACCATTGTCTTTCAAATATTTAAAAGTTCCACCGGTGGAAATGAGTTCATAATTGTTTTGCTCTAAAAATTTTGCAAATTCTGCCAATCCGTTTTTATCGGAAACACTGATTAATGCGCGTTTTTTCATGGGTTTGTTAATTCGTGTATTTTTTTTAATCAAGTTTTAAAAACGCAAAAGTAGAGAATTTTTAAATTTCCAACTCTAAAAAATCCTTTAAATTCAAGTATTGTATGCCTTTGTAATTGATAACTTGCAATAAAAGTTTAAATCATAAATTAAATAAATTCTAAAATCACCAAAATTTTCATTTATAAATTATAAAGACACAGTCATGTTATTTTCATCGAAAACACTGATTAATGCGCGTTTTTTCATGGGGTTTTAATTTGTTTTGGGGTGTTGGTGGAATATAATTGTTATTGTTTTCATCTGTTTATATTTTATTTTTTTCAGCGGTCAGATGGAACACTTCGTACAATCATTCGTTTGTGTGACAAATTTTTGTCATGGGTGTTTCATCTTGTTTATTCTTAATCAATATGAAATTCCCGCAAAACCGATATATTTGCCGAAATTTAATTTTGAATAATGAAAATCAGAATTTTTGTAGTTGCAACATTGTTTTTTGCGAAATTATTTTTTGCTCAAGAAACCATTGTTTATGATGCTTATCCTCCCGGACGAGAGGCTTATGTCGGAGGAAAAAAACAATTATATAAAGAAATACACGATGTTTTGATAGAAAAAGAATTTCAGAAATGTGAAGATTCTACGCAAAGTTATAAAGTCAATCTTATCGTAAAAAATGACGCTTCGATTTTATTTATACAAAATCCTGATTCTGTGTATGTTGAAAAAAATAAATGCGCTTACGAACTTTCAAAAAAAATACTTCCACATTTAAAAAACTGGAAACCTGCGGAACATAAAAAGAAAAAATTAAATGCGATTTATGAATTTGAATTTACGCCGGTAGATTTGTTTGAAAATTATAAAGAAAATTATACTGGTAAAGATCAAAATAGATTATTAAATGAACTCATCAGCAAAGAAAAAACTAATTTAACAATTGAAGAAGGTTATATAAAAGGTGTAGCCATATTTTCTGTTGGTGCCAAAGGAGAAATTGCAGATATAAAAGTTACAACCGCACCACATAATCCCGAAGTTGAAAAAGAGATGATTTCTACGATAAAAAAAATGGCGAGAGAGAATAAATTTCCAAAAAATAATCCACAACGTTTTAGATTGCCTTTTAAAATAGTATTGGATTAATTTTCTAACCCCGACATTTCCTATCTTTGCAACCTCAACTTTGAATTTTTGAACTTTGAACTTTGAATTAAAAATCATAGACGAAACCAAGCAAGGCGAAGCATTTGCCGGAGCGGAAAAAACCGAAAATTCCA